>CAMTZV010000271.1 GCA_947086625.1 uncultured bacterium
GTCTGGAAAACCTGCCCTATGAGCATATCCGCTGGATTGAAAATAAGGAGGCGGTGGACATGGACAGGCTCACCGGAACCTCGGACATGAAAAAGGTCATGGATTTGAAAGGCAATCCGCTGCTTTTGTTTGTCAATGCGTGGAGTGTGGGCATGACGCTGGAGCGAAACGAGGGGCTAATCCTCTCCGAGTTCGGAAGGAATTAGTCTGTATGGAAAATGGCACAGGACAGGATCAGGAGCGGCTCGAAATGCATTTGGGATGCCGCAGGAAAGGAGAATTTTTATGGCAGTGATTCAGGTAACGGACGACAACTTTGACGAGGTAGTCATGAAGAGCAAAAAGCCGGTTCTGCTTGATTTTTATGCGGACTGGTGCGGTCCGTGCAAAATGATGGGGCCGGTCGTGGAGGAGATCTCCGAGGAATATGCGGACCGCTATGTGGTGGGCAAGGTCAATGTGGACGAGCAGCCCGCGCTTGCGCTGAAGTATCAGGTGATGAGCATCCCGATGCTCGTGGCGATGAATCTGGGCGTCTTTGCGGGAAAGAGCGTCGGAGCGGTCGCAAAGGCAGATGTGCTCGCGCTTTTGGAGCAGGCAGAGCAGGTAAAATAATTTTGTACGCTTGACTGGAACAGTGAGGAGCGCTATAATAAGGACACCCCATGCGGGTGTTCTTTTTTTATCTTTTTAAAATCCCTGTTGACATTTTAACGAAATTGTATTACGATAGCTATAGAAGCGAACGCCTGTTCCGAACAAACGGACGAATTACAGGCGTTTTCAGATATCGGATGAAAAGGAAAACGTATAAACATATGTGCAGAAGGAGAAAAACATGGCAGACGACAATAAATTAAAGGCATTGGACGCGGCAATTTCACAGATTGAAAAACAGTACGGAAAGGGCTCGATCATGAAGCTGGGAGACCCGTCCGTGGCGATGAACGTGGAGACGGTACCGACCGGCTCGCTCAGCCTTGACCTGGCACTGGGGCTGGGCGGCCTGCCGAAGGGGCGTGTGATCGAGATTTACGGGCCGGAGTCCAGCGGTAAGACGACGGTAGCGCTGCACTGTGTCGCAGAGGTGCAGAAGGCGGGCGGTATCGCGGGCTTTATCGACGCGGAGCACGCGCTTGACCCGGTCTACGCGAAAAATATCGGCGTGGACATCGATAACTTATACATTTCACAGCCGGACAACGGCGAACAGGCGCTGGAGATCACCGAGACGATGGTGCGCTCGGGTGCGGTGGATATCGTGATCGTGGATTCGGTAGCGGCACTCGTCCCCAAGGCGGAGATCGACGGAGACATGGGCGACTCGCATGTGGGATTACAGGCGCGTCTCATGTCGCAGGCGCTGCGCAAGCTGACCGCCGTCATCAGTAAGTCAAACTGTATCGTTATCTTTATCAACCAGCTCCGCGAGAAGGTCGGCGTGATGTTCGGTAATCCCGAGACGACGACCGGAGGACGTGCGCTTAAATTTTATTCGTCCGTACGTCTGGATGTGCGCCGCGTGGAGTCGCTCAAGCAGGCGGGCGAGGTGATCGGAAACCATACCCGGGTAAAGGTCGTGAAAAACAAGGTTGCGCCGCCGTTCCGTGAGGCGGAGTTTGATATTATGTTCGGAAAAGGGATTTCGCGGGAGGGCGATATTCTCGATCTGGCGGCAAATATTGACATTATAAACAAATCGGGCGCGTGGTACGCCTATAACGGAGAGAAGATCGGGCAGGGCCGTGAGAACGCAAAGCAGTTTTTGGCGGAGCATCCCGAGATTCGTGCACAGGTCGAGGCGAAGGTGCGCGCGCACTACGGCATCGGCGAGCCGCCTGCGGAATCGGAGCAGTCCGGGGAGTCTGCGGGCGCCGGGGCTTCGGCGGATGCTTCCGGTGCTGCGGGCGCTGCCGTAGGGACGGCGGTCGTGGCTCCTGCGGAGAAGCCCGGCCGAGGAAGACCGAAAAAGGAGAAGGAATAAACAGATATGTGCAGCGTGGTCATACAGGAAATGGAACGGCTCCCGGGTGGGAAGCGGCGTCTGCTTCTGGACAACGGTGAGACGTGGGTGCTCTACAGAGGAGAGATCCATACGCTTGCGCTCACGGAGGGCATGACGCTCTCCGACGGGCAGTACCGGAGCATCCGTGGGGAGATCGTGGGCAAGCGGGTGAAAAAGCGTGCGATGCATCTGCTCGAGCGGATGGACCGGACGGAGCACCAGCTTCGTGAGAAGCTTGCGGAGGGCGGATATCCGCTTGATCTCATCGAGGATGCCGTCGATTATGTAAAGAGCTATCACTATGTGGACGATGAGCGCTATGCGGATAATTATGTGCAGCTTCACGGAGCGTCCAAAAGCAGGAGGAAGCTTCTGACAGAGCTTCAGGGCAGAGGGATCGACCGGGAGCTGGCGGAGCGGGTGCTTATGGACGCGGACGAGGGGCGGGATGAGCCGGGGATGATACAAGCGCTTCTGGAAAAGCGCCATTACGATCCGGATGAGGCCTCCCCCGGGGAAAAGCGGCGGATGTACGGCTATCTGATGCGCAGAGGCTTTCGAAGCGAGGATGTGCGTCAGGCGATTGAAAGATGCTGAAGCCTGTCGTAAATTGTCGGCACGCCCCGGTAGCAGCGGGTTTTACTCAATTTTTACATTTATTCTGACATAAAAGTGAATACGAACTTGACATAATGTACAAGAAAGGATAAAATTTATATGTTGTAGTTATGACAGATGTATGAAATTTATGTTATATGTACAATGAAAATTTAATAAGGAGGTGCTCCTGTGACAGTAAGTATTGCAATACTCATAGCTGCTGTCTTGGTTACCTTGGTTGTCACTGCGATCGTGACGGCGGTCATCTTAAATCAGCTTCAGCAAAAAAAGGCTGATTCAAAGGTCAGCTCCGCAGAGGAAAAAGCGCGGGCGATCATCGACGATGCCGTAAAAACTGCAGAGACAAAGAAGCGTGAATCTCTCTTAGAGGTCAAGGAAGAGTCGATTAAGACGAAGAATGAGCTGGACAGGGAGATCAAAGAGCGCAGATCGGAAATTTCGCGTACTGAGCGAAGGGTTGAGCAGAAGGAGTCCAATCTGGACAAGAAGCTCGAATCGATCGAACGGCGCGAGGCGAGCTTTGCAGCCAAGGAAGAAGAGATCAGGAAGCAGAAAGCGGAAGTCGCAAGGCTGAGTGAACAGAGAGTACAGGAACTTGAGAGAATTTCAGGTTTGACCTCCGAACAAGCAAAAGAATTTTTATTAAAAACCGTTGAAGATGATGTAAAACTTGACACTGCAAAATTGATTAAGGAAATGGAAACCCGCGCCAAAGAGGAAGCCGGCAAAAAGGCAAAGGATTATGTGGTGACCGCGATCCAGAAATGTGCGGCCGACCATGTGTCCGAAACGACGATTTCCGTCGTTCCGCTCCCGAATGATGAGATGAAGGGAAGGATCATTGGCCGCGAAGGCAGAAATATCCGTACGCTGGAGACTCTGACGGGCGTCGATCTGATCATCGATGACACGCCGGAAGCGGTTATTCTCTCCGGCTTCGATCCGATCCGCCGCGAGGTGGCGCGTATCGCGCTGGAAAAGCTGATCGTGGACGGACGGATTCATCCGGCAAGGATTGAGGAGATGGTGGAAAAGGCACAGAAGGAAGTCGACGCTATGATCCGCGAGGAGGGTGAAGCGGCTACCCTGGAGGTAGGCATCCACGGCATTCATTCCGAGCTGGTGCGTCTCCTGGGACGCATGAAGTTTCGGACCAGCTACGGTCAGAACGCGCTGAAGCACTCCATCGAGGTAGCGCAGATCGCGGGCCTGTTGGCGGGAGAGGTAGGAGTTGATGTGCGGACCGCAAAACGGGCCGGTCTTTTACATGATATCGGAAAATCCGTAGATCACGATATGGAGG
>CAMTZV010000272.1 GCA_947086625.1 uncultured bacterium
ATCCAACTGCCGCCCCGCATCTATCCGATGATCTCCGCAATCGTATTTTTCAAGCGCTCGGTATTGATCGGCTTTAACAGATAGCCGCGCGGCTTCATCGCCAGCACCTCGCCGATGCGTTCCCGGTCGGACACGCCCGTCAAAAAGACGACCGGTATGTCTTTTGTCGCCGGGTTTTCCAGTATTTTCTCGTACACCTCCACACCGGACTGCACCGGCATCTCATAGTCCAGCAGAATGATGTCGGTCTTGCGTGTCTCCAGAAATTTCAGCGCAACCTTGCCGCTGATCGCAGTCGCCACGTCGTAGTCCTTTCCGATGATCTCCTTCATCATCTTGAGCATCCCGGTATCGTCGTCAACGACAAGAATGTGCTTGCGCCGCGTCTCCTCCTGCTGCCTGATCTCCGCTTTTGCTTCCTTCACGGCCGCAGCTGCCGCTGCCAGCGCTGCCTCCACCGCATCCGCGGATGCCTGACGCTCGGCCTCCGCCGCCGCCTTCTCCTCTTCCTCCTTTTTCCTTCTCGCAAGCTCGGCAGATTTCAGATAATCGATGATCTGCTCCTCAATCTGACGGCTGACCATGCCCCGCTGCCTTCGTATCTCGTGATTGGCCATACGCGGCATGATGCGTTCAAACTCGTCGCAGTTTTGCCCGTCGCCGACCAGAATGAGCGGACAGCGCATCTCCCGCAGTGTACCCTTCAAACGACTCAGGCCCGCCAGGTCATCCCTCGCCTCATTGTTCAGGCAAAACACCATTGCATCCGGCTCAAAATACTTCAGATGCCCCCGGATGTCGTCCAGACGCCTGCTACAGCTTAACATCTCAAAGCTCTCGTACATCTGCGTAAAAAACTCATAAATCAGCGTCTTGTTGCCGCCAAGCAGCAAAAGCTTTTGTTTCCCCATATCTAATCCCTCCCAGAATAACAATCCGCTTCACCGCAGTTATAACAATTTTAGCAGAAATTAACGGAAAAAACTACTGTTTTTGCACATTATTTTTACCAATTTCATACCTCCGTTGACAAAACCCGGCACAGTTTTTATAATCAAAAAGGGCTTATGCCCGGCGACCAGACGTACAGCAGCTATGGAGGTATTCGTATGATGATGATTGAAAACAATTCGAAGGAACTGGCAGCCATGCAGCAATTCCACGCCGGCAACCGGCAGGAGGGGCTTCGCCTGCAGGAGGAATTTGCGGCGCAGTTTCGGGAGGAATACGCGGACAGGGACCACTGCCCGTGCAAAAAGGCGTGCCGCTACCACGGCAACTGCAAGGAGTGCGTCGCCATCCACCGCGCGCATCAGGAGCACGTGCCCAACTGTATGCGCCCGCTGCTCAACAAAAAGATCAGGGAACTGTCCGCGCTGACCGAGCACACGCTCGCGAACGAGATTGAGCCGCCAAAGGAGATTCTGCGCAAAGAATTTCAGACAGAAGAAAATAAAGAAGCATGAGAAAAAGCGTCGCCGCTGAACAGCCCCATCGTCGCAATGACAAACACCCGCTTCCCCTTCCAGACAGCCGGATGCGCCGCGACGTAATCGCGCACTATTTTCGGGATGCTGCTGTACTGCACCGGATATCCGATCACAAGCTCGTCCCGTCGCTCGATCTCATGCAGCGCTTCTTTCTCCTCGATGGAAAACGCACCCTCGCTGCTGCCGTACGCCTCCAAAAATTTCTCGACGCAAAATTTTGTATTTCCGGTTCCGCTAAAATAAATACCCAGCATTGTCTGTCTCCTGACTTTTTGTTTTCAGCCAATTATACCACAGCCGCAGACGTATTTCTATCACAGATTTTCATTGACAAAATCCCCCCGCTATTTTTATAATTTAAAAAACACCCGGCGGACTTTCGCCGATCAAACCCGTACACCGTTTTACACACGCGAGGAAACGCTATGGACAAGCTGCAAACAAGCCTTGCCGCGATCGTCTCCGACGCGCCGGTTCGCCTGATTTTAAGCAAGCAGGCGGACAAGGCGCAGACGTACCGCAAGGCCGTCGTCGAGCAAAAATCCGATTACTATCAGATTTCAAAATATACCGAAAAACAGGTGTTCCACGAAAACTGCGACGCGTCTGCGCTGCTGCAGTATTTAACAGGCGCGATGGGCGCACAGTTTTTACAGCTGAACGCCTGGTCAGCCGCGCGCGAGCATCAGCTTCTGCTCTCAAAAAAAGGCGCCGTGACCTATCGGAAAAAGGTAAAAAAAGACGGGGCGCAGACGCCCCCTCCCGCCGCCCACAACCGGAAAAAGAACTATCTGCTGCAGGAGGGTACGCCGATCCCTCCGCTCGTTGATATGGGAATTTTCACAAAGGAGGGGAAGGTTGTCCACGCGATGTACGACAAGTTCCGCCAGATCAACCGCTTTCTCGAGCTGATCGACGACGCGGTATCCGCATCCGAAAAGCCGTGCCTGCATGTCATCGACTTCGGCTGCGGCAAGTCGTATCTGACCTTTATCCTCTATTATTATTTTGAGGAGATCCGGCGGCAGAAAGCAGAGATCGTCGGGCTGGATTTGAAAGCGGACGTGATTGAAAAATGCAGCGCGGCCGCAAAAAAATACGGCTACGGCGGACTGCGCTTTGAGCGCGGCGACATTGACGGCTATGAGGCTCCCTTTGACGTGGACATGGTCGTAACGCTCCACGCCTGCGACACCGCCACAGACTTCGCGCTCTTCAACGCCGTCTGCTGGGACTCGGACATGATCTTTTCCGTGCCCTGCTGCCAGCACGAGCTGAATAACCAGATGCAGACCGACGAGCTGTCCCTGTTCACCCGCTACGGCATCGTTCAGGAGCGAACGGCGGCGCTTTTGACCGACGCGATGCGCGCAAACCTGCTTGCCTGTGCTGGCTATAAAACCCAGCTTCTTGAATTTGTCGATTTGAGCCACACGCCAAAAAATTTGCTTATCCGCGCCGCAAAACGCCCTGCGATGTCAAAAAACGCCCGTGCCGCACAGCTTATGGAGGTAGAATCCGCCATGAACACCTTTCATGTACAGCCCACGCTCTACCGGCTCCTGCGGGAATCGGGGCGGATTTAAATCCGGAAAGGAGCCGCCAATGGCAGTCACCACAAAAACCTTACAGCAGGCAATCGCCCGCGCCCGGAATTTTGGAAGCGTGCAGGAGCACCATGCGGACGCGTTCATCGAGCAGACCACGGCACAGCGCCTTGGCCTTCTGTGCGAAGCCTGTGGGCTGAAGCCGGGCGAGGTCATCCGCCGGGCGCAGATCGAGCGCACCTACGGCTACCAGATTTTTAACGGGACAAGACAGCCCTCGCGGGACAAGCTCATCCAGCTCGCCTTTGGCTTTCGCCTGCCGCTTGAACAGACGCAGGAGCTGTTGAAGCACTCCGGCAAGAGCATCCTCTATTCCAGAATCCGGCGGGACGCCGCCTGCATCTTCGGCATTTCCCACCAGTTAAACGTTCAGGAAATGCAGGAGCTTCTCGCCTCCGAGCAGCTCCCGCTGCTTGGCGAGGGGAGCTAAGCGCCGGTATCCTTTCCCATGCAAAAATCCCATTCTTCCGGAGGTACGCGATGGATTACAGAGAACCATTTACATCCGGCTTTGACCCGGAATATGAAAACAGGCTGCCAAAGCAGCTGCGGCAGGATTTCGATGTCCTCGAGCTGCTCGGATCCTCCGGCGACTGCGACACGCTGCTTGTGAAAAACAGAACGACCGGAGCGAAGCTGGTGGCAAAGTGCTTCTTTGGCGGCGGCGTCCATTTCGCGTCCGATGTGGCGGCGCTGCTTGCCGGGCTCGACTCGGATTCCATACCAAAATACGTCACGGTCAGCGAAAGCGACGCCTGTCCGTGCATTCTCCGGGAGTACGTGGAGGGTGAAACGCTCGCCGCGT
>CAMTZV010000273.1 GCA_947086625.1 uncultured bacterium
GATCGTGAAGGCCGTGCAGTTGTGCCTTGCGTCCCAGTATTGTTTTTTGATCCGGTTGAAAAAGGCGATCGCCTCCTCCTCGCTGGAAACCGGCTCGACAGTCGCGATGAAACGCGATTTCTTTTCTTCTATTTCCCCTGTGCCGCCCCGATAGACGGTCTTGTATCCCATATCGTTCATAGGGAAAAGTATAGCATTTTCGCGCAAAGTTTACAACAGAAGAAAAAGGTGATATACTTTACAGGCAGGATTTGATGGGGCTGTTACGGTTTGGAACAGGAGGAGCGCAATGAACTATGGGAAAGAGGGAGCCAAAAAGCAGGCGGGAAAGATTGCCGCAAAGTCTCCCAGGGTTTTACGAAAGTTCAAAGTGATATGTTATAAGCTGGCGCTGGTAGCCGTATTTGCGGTTGCCGTGGGGATCGCATTTACAGGCTTTGGCGTGTACAAGGGGATCATCGATTCCTCGCCGACGATCGAGGCGATGGACGTCATACCGACCGGATTTCTCTCGACCGTGCTTGACACCGAGGGCAACACGACGGCGACGCTCGTCGCGTCGGGCGCAAACCGCGTGTATGTGACGATCGACGAGATACCGGAGGATTTGCAGCACGCGTTTGTGGCGATCGAGGACGAGCGCTTTTACGAGCACAACGGCATCGACGTCAAGGGTATTATCCGCGCGGGCGTAAAGGGTATTTTGTCGGGCCATTTTTCGCAGGGCGCGTCCACGATCACGCAGCAGCTGCTGAAAAACAACGTTTTTACGACGTGGACGACGGACAAGGGCTTTGCGAAGGTTGTGCGCAAGCTTCAGGAGCAGTATCTGGCGATCGAGCTGGAGCGCAAGGTAAATGACAAAAACTGGATTCTGGAAAATTACCTGAATACGGTCAATCTGGGACAGAACTCGCTTGGCGTGCAGGCGGCGGCAATGCGCTACTTTAATAAGGACGTGTCGGAGCTGACGCTCTCCGAGTGCGCGGTCATCGCCGGTATCACGAAGAGCCCGGAGGGGCTTAACCCGATCAGCCATCCCGAGCGCAACGCCGAGCGCCGCGAGGACGTGCTCGAGCATATGGAGGAGCAGGGCTATATCACGAAGGAGCAGAAGGAGGAGGCGCTCGCGGACAACGTGTACAAGCGCATCAAGAAGGTCAATACGAAAAAGACCGAGCAGAGCGCGCACATCAATTCTTATTTTGTGGACGAGCTGACGAATCAGGTCATCGAGGATTTGCAGACGATCAAGGGCTATACGGAGGCCGAGGCGTATAAGGCGCTCTACAACAGCGGCCTGACGATCTTTTCCACGCAGGATCCGGCGATCCAGGCGGTGTGCGACGAGGAGATCAACAATCAGGAAAACTATCCGACGGCGCCGCAGGTGTCGTTTAACTACCGGCTGACGGTTCAGAAGGCGGACGGCAGCTTTGCCAATTATGACGAGCACACGATGCTCGCCTATTATCAGTCCTCAAACAAGGATTACGATATCAATTTTGCGACCGAGGACGACGCGTGGGCGGCCATCGAGGCGTACAAGGCGGAGATTATGGAGGAGGGCGATACAATCGTGGAGGGCGGCGAGTATGTGAACTACACGCTTCAGCCGCAGGCGGCGGTCACGATCATCGACCAGAGCACGGGCGAGGTTAAGGCGATCGTAGGCGGCCGCGGAAAAAAGGTGGCGAACCGCACGTTAAACCGCGCGACGGATTCCACCCGCCAGCCGGGGTCGACGTTCAAGGTGCTGGCGGCTTACGCGCCTGCGATCGACGGCTCCGGCATGACGCTGGCGTCGGTGGAGGACGACGCGCCCTACGAATACGCGAATGGGACGTCGCTGAAAAATTACGACAAGCGCTACCGCGGGTTTACGGATTTCCGCACGGCGATCACCTACTCGATCAACGTTGTGACGGTGAAATGCCTGACGGATATCGGGATCGATAACGGGTTTTCCTATCTGGAGGATTTCGGCTTTACGACGCTCACCGACAGCGACCGCGTGCAGTCCTTAGCGCTGGGCGGTCTGACGAAGGGCGTGACGAATCTGGAGCTGACGGCGGCCTATGCGGCGATCGCGAATCACGGCGAGTACACGAAGCCCCGTTTTTACACGAAGATCCTCGACCACAACGGGGACGTGCTCATCGACAATACGCCGCAGACGACGCAGGTGATCAAGGATACGACCGCGTGGCTTTTGACGGACGCGATGAAGGACGTCATTACAACCGGAACCGGAAAGCTCTGCCGCTTTGACGGCGTGGAGCTTGCGGGAAAGAGCGGTACGACGACGAAAAGCAGGGACACGCTGTTTGCGGGCTTTTCTCCTTATTATAGCTGTGTGGTCTGGGGCGGCTTTGACGACAACACGCCGCAGTCCGGCGGGACGACGAGCTATTCCAAGCTGATCTGGAAGGCGATCATGCAGCGCCTGCATGAAAACCTGGAGTATAAGGATTTCGAGAAACCCAGCGGCATTGTGGAGTGCAGCGTCTGCAAAAAGTCGGGAAAGCTGGCGAAGGAGGGCCTGTGCGACTGCGACCCGCGCGGCTCGCAGGTGCGGACGGAATATTTTGCGTCGGGCACGGAGCCGACGGAATACTGCGATACGCATGTCGCGATCACGGTGTGCGCAGCATCGGGTTATCCGGCCAGCCCGTTTTGCCCGGAGGATGGATTGAAAACGACCGCGTATATCAGCGGCGGCTCGCCGGGCACGGAGGATGGACCGTATCTGGTTCCTCCGAATTTAAGTACACGCACCTGCCCCGTGCACGCGTCCCTGCCGATGGAACCGATCGATATCGACGGCGATACCGGAAACGATGATGAACCGCCGCATGAGATTGACGGCGACGGAGAGGCCGGCGATGATGATAGCGACGAACCGTCGGATTCCCATGAGGGAGTCGACGGCAATGACCAGACACTGATCTATCCGGAGGATATTTCGGATTAGAGAGAATGTGTTAAAGGACTTTTTGAAGAGGCATTATACGGAGGTGGTAAAGATGATGCAGTGGGATTTTACGTTTGAACGTCGGCTGGAGCTGGTACGAGAGGAAGGCAGGGAGGACGGCAGAGAGGACGGGCGCAACCAGGAGGCAGACGATATGCTGGCGGTGGCCCGTGCGATACGCTCGGGTGCGTCGAATGAAGAGCTGAAAAAGAAATACCGCCCGTCAACGATTGAGCATGCCAGGGAGCTGCTACAGATTTAAACAGATACGGACAGAAACAAAAATGAGAGCCATGCGGCACAGCGGACACTGTGTCAGATGGCTCTCATTCTTTTTGTGCGGCTGTGCTCGGCTTCTGAACGTTTCTGTCAGAAATAACGCTGATTTGTACTGCGCGATTCCCTGCTCTTTTGCTGATTCACAGGTCAGGAAGTCAAAATTACCCAACAAATCCTTAAAATTCTGCGTTTATCTATGGAATATACACAAAAAAGAAAAGGATTTTCAAGAAAGATAGAAGAATATTGTATGTTTTTTTAGAAATCCGGTTGCTATAATCACAAATGTAAACAAAACCAAGGGCCTGCGCCGATGCGCGGGCCGGACATCCGCTCCGGGGGAGACGGATGGAAAAAATTAACATTTCAGGTTAAGGGAGGATGAAACATGAAAAAGAAAGTAATCAGTGTATTGCTCGCGACGGCGATGGTAGCGGCGATGACCGTAGGATGCGGAAGCGGCGGAGACGACGCAAAGAAGGACGCTCCGGCTGATACGCCGACGGACGACGCGGCAGCCGAGCCGACGGATGACGCGGCAGACGAGCCGACAGACGACGCAGCGGATGAGCCGACAGACGACGCAGCGGGCGGCGATTTGGCAGATAAGAAGGTCGGCGTATGTATTTACCAGTTCTC
>CAMTZV010000274.1 GCA_947086625.1 uncultured bacterium
AAAAGAAACCGGCCGGGCGCGTCCGGCCACGTAGCGGCTGAAAAGACGAAGCCTGCCGCGCGGGCTTTGGCAGAGCGGACAAAAGTCCCGGCGGGGCCGGCGGCCGATAAGACAAAGCCCATCCCGGCAAGAGCGGTGCAAAAGCAGTCCGCGCCCGCAAAGTCGGCGGACAGGAAGCGCTCTGCGCGCGCGGCGGCGGACAGAGAACTGGAAATTTTGGATCTCAACGATCTGTAACGGAAATTATGGAAGAAAGGTAACAGGTTTTTATGAACAGACCTTATACAGCCAAGGCAAAAAAGGCGCTTGCCCTGGCGGGCAAAATGTCCCGAAGCCTGCATCACAACTATATCGGGACGGAGCATCTGCTGCTGGGACTGCTGCGGGAGGGCAGCGGCGTGGCGGCGTGCGTGCTCATGAGCAACGGCGTGGAGGAGGAAAAGCTGGAGCAGCTCATTGAGGAATTGATCGCGCCCTCCTCGGACGTGATGCTGATGGACCGTGACGGGTACTCCCCGAAGACGCAGAAGGTTTTGGAACGGGCGCAGACGGAGGCGGAGCGCTTTCACTCACAGGAGGTTGGAACCGAGCATCTGCTCATCGCGCTCATAAAGGAGATCGACTGCGCAGCTTCCCGGCTGCTCAACACGATGGGTATCAGCGGACAAAAGCTGTACGTGGACATTCTCGTGGCAATGGGCGAGGATGCCTCGCAGTACAAGGATGAGTTAAACGGCAGGGCAGGCAGAAAGTCAAAAAATGCGACTGCCACCCTGGACCGCTATTCGCGGGACTTGACGGAGCTTGCGCGAAACGGTGAGCTTGATCCGGTCATCGGCAGGGAGGACGAGATCGAGCGCGTCATCCAGATTTTGAGCCGGCGCGGAAAAAACAATCCGTGTCTGATCGGGGAGCCGGGCGTGGGAAAGACGGCGATCGTCGAGGGGCTGGCGCAGCGCATCGTAAACGGCCTGATGCCCGAGACGGTCTCGGACAAGCGGCTGCTGACGCTGGATCTCTCCGGCATGGTGGCGGGCTCGAAGTACCGGGGCGAGTTTGAGGAGCGCATCAAGCACGTGATCGCGGAGGTACAGCAGGCGGGCAACGTGATTCTCTTTATCGACGAGCTTCACACGCTTATCGGCGCGGGCGGCGCGGAGGGCGCCATCGACGCCTCCAATATTTTAAAGCCGTCCCTGGCGCGCGGCGAGCTCCAGCTCATCGGAGCGACCACGATCGAGGAATACCGCAAATATGTGGAGAAGGACGCGGCGCTCGAGCGGCGCTTCCAGCCGGTGACGGTGGAGGAGCCTTCCGTAGAGCAGGCAATCGAAATTCTGCGCGGCTTAAAGGGCCGCTACGAGGCGCATCATCAGGTCGAAATCACGGACGAGGGCGTTGTGGCAGCGGTGAAGCTGTCCGACCGCTATATCAACGACCGTCATCTGCCGGACAAGGCGATCGATCTCATCGACGAGGCGGCTGCGCGGATGCGGCTGGCGGCGTGCACGGCTCCAACGGAGCTTCTTGCGTATCAGGAAAAGAGCCGTGAGATGGAGGATGCGTTTGTGGAGGCGATCGCAAACGGCGATATGGAGCTCGCCTCACAGTGCATGGATGAGCGCGCAAAGGCGGATGCGGCCTACGAGAAGGCGAAAAAGCGCTCCGAGCGCAGCCGGAACCGGAAAAAGCTCATGCTCGGCGAGGCCCAGATCGCGGAGGTCATCTCCAAATGGACAAAGATACCGGTCAAGCGTCTGACCGAGGGCGAGGCGGAGCGGCTGCGGCGGCTGGAAAAGACGCTGCACAGGCGCGTTGTCGGCCAGGAGGACGCGGTGAGCGCAGTGGCGCGTGCCGTGCGAAGGGGACGCGTGGGGTTAAAGGACCCGAACCGTCCGATCGGCTCCTTCCTGTTTTTAGGGCCGACCGGTGTCGGAAAAACGGAGATTTCGAAGGCGCTCGCGGAGGCGATCTTCGGGGACGAGCAGGCGATGATCCGCGTGGACATGTCCGAGTATATGGAAAAGCACAGCGTATCGAAGATGATCGGCTCGCCGCCCGGCTACGTCGGTTTTGACGACGGCGGCCAGCTCTCCGAGAAGGTGCGGCGCAATCCGTATTCCGTCATTCTCTTTGACGAGATCGAGAAAGCGCATCCCGACGTGTTCAACATTTTGCTCCAGGTGCTCGACGACGGGCGCATCACGGATTCGCAGGGGCGCAGGATCGATTTTAAAAATACGATCATCATTATGACGAGCAACGCGGGCGCGCAGTCGATTGTGACGCCAAAGCGGCTTGGCTTTGCCTCCGCAAACGACGAGAAGCAGGACTATGAGCGCATGAAATCGCTTGTCATGGAGGATGTGCAGCGCATTTTCAAGCCCGAGTTTTTGAACCGTATCGACGAGACGATCGTGTTCCGCATGCTGAATAAGGACGACATGAAAAAGATCGTCACGATTTTATCAAAGACGCTTATCGGGCGCTGCAAGGGGCAGATGGGCATGGAGCTTGTGATTACGGAGCCTGTGAAGGCGTTTATCGTGGAGGAGGCGTACGACCCGAAATACGGGGCGCGCCCGTTGCGCCGCATGATCCAGACGCGCGTCGAGGATAAGCTTGCGGAGGAGTTTCTCGCCGGGCATGTGAAGCGGGGGGACTGCGTGCACGTCGGCCTGAAGAAAAAAGAGCTTGTATTTACAGTGAAGGACAAAAAAGAGCAATAAGGCGTTACAAAAGGAGGAAGAACATGAGTGTTGTAAGTGAATTGATCCGTTCGGAGGCAGACGGAACGATCAGCTTTGGCGATTATACGCTGGGCGCAAAGGCAAAGCTGGACAATTTTAAAAATGCGGATGCGGTGTACAAGGTAAAGACGTTTCAGGAGATCACAAGGCTGGAGAAAAACGGTATGTTTGCGTACGAGTCCGTGCCGGGGACGACTGTGACGAATCTGCGCGACGGCGCGGACGCGGTCAGCTTCTGTGTGGAGGGGCCTGAGGACGCGAAGATCACGCTCGGGCTTGAGGATGAGACGGCCTATGCGGTCATGGTGGACGGAAACGATATCGGAACGCTGAAGACAAAGCTCGGCGGAAAGCTCACCATCAGTGTGGAGCTAAACGGAGAGCCGGTGGCGGTTTCCGTGAAAAAAGTGGACTAGGCGATGGCGAAGGGAAAGACAACCGCCTACTTCTGCCAGTCCTGCGGGTATGAGTCCGCCAAGTGGATGGGGCAGTGTCCGGGCTGTAAGGAGTGGAATACGTTTGTGGAGGAGCCGGCGGCAAAGCGGACGCCGGCTTCCTCTGCGGCGCGTGCGGCGGGCCGGGCGAAGCCGCAGACGATCCGCTCGATCGAGTTTGTGGAGGAGCAGCGTATGAGCTGCGGTATGCCGGAATTGGACCGGGTACTCGGCGGCGGCGTGGTGCACGGCTCCATGGTGCTGGTAGGCGGCGACCCGGGAATCGGGAAATCGACACTTCTGCTGCAGGTGTGCAAAAATCTGGCAGATCAGCACGTATCGGTGCTCTATATTTCAGGTGAGGAATCCTTACAGCAGATCAAGCTGCGCGCACAGCGCATCGGCAGCTTTACCGACGATCTGACGCTTTTGTGCGAGACGGATCTTAGTGAGATACGCCGGATCATCGACGAACAAAAGCCGCAGGTCGCCGTCATCGATTCGATTCAGACGATGTACAACGAGGCGGTCACCTCCGCGCCCGGCTCGGTTTCCCAGGTGCGGGAGTCAACCGCGACGCTTATGCAGATCGCAAAGGGCAGCGGTGTGACGATTTTCATCGTGGGACATGTGACGAAGGAGGGCGTGGTCGCGGGGCCGCGCGTGCTCGAGCATATGGTGGACACGGTGCTCTATTTTG
>CAMTZV010000275.1 GCA_947086625.1 uncultured bacterium
AACTCTGCCATTTCATAACCCCCTTTCTGTCACATTACAATTCGATCCTGCCGTCCGCCGCCGTCACATATCTGCCTGCGCCGGGCGCAAGAATCCGTCCGTTTTCCGCCGCGAGCCGTCCGCGCAGGTACACCTGCCCGGCGCGCCCCTTCAGCCGCGTCCCCTCAAGCGGCGCGTAGTCCGCCGCCGACTGCCGCGCATCCTTTGAAATCACATACTCCGCCTGCGCATCCCACACGACAAGATCCGCGTCGCTGCCCGGCGCGATCACGCCCTTCTTCGGATAGAGCCGGTAAAGCCTCGCCGGGTTTTCGGAGAGCAGCGCGCACATCTGCTCCACGCTTATTTTCCCGGCATTTACCCCGTAATGGTATAAAAGCGCGGGGCGCTCCTCGGCACCCGGCATCCCGCACGGCGTCGCGGCAAAATCCGCCTTCCCCGCCGCCTTCTGCGCCAGCGTAAAGCTGCAGTGGTCGGTCGCGACCGTGTCAATCCCGCCCGCCGCAAGCGCATTCCAGAGCGCGCGCTGATCCGCCTCCGTGCGAAGCGGCGGCGCGCACATAAATTTGCGCCCCTGTCCGTCCGGCAGGCCGTAGCGGCTCTCGTCCAGTACAAGATACTGCGGGCACGTCTCCACGTACACCTTCTGCCCCGCCGCACGCGCGCGCTCCACTTCCGCATAGCCCTCCTTCGTGCTCAGATGGACGATGATGACCGGCGTATCCACGCACGCGGCGATCTTTAACAGGCGCGATACCGCCTCCGCCTCCGCGAGATGCGGGCGGGTCGCCGGGTAATCGGACACGTCGCGCCGATGCCCCTTTCTTCGCAAAACCTCCGCCCGACGCGCGTCGATGATGCCGCGGTTTTCACAGTGTACGCCCGCGATACCGCCAAGCTCCTTTAACCTTGTCAAAATCTCGTAAATGCCCCGGTCGTCCATCACCATCGCGTCATAGGTCATGTACAGCTTGAACGAGCGGATGCCGCCCGCAATGACGTCTTCAAGCTCCCGGCTCACCTCCTCGTTCCAGTCCGAGATCGCGAGGTGAAACGCGTAGTCGCAGCTCGCCTGCCCGTCTGCCTTCTCATGCCAGCGTCTGAGCGCATATGCGAGCGTCTCTCCCCTGTTCTGCGTCGCAAAATCGATCAAGCACGTCGTTCCGCCCGCAAGCTCCGCGCGCGTACCGCTTAAAAAGCCGTCCGCCGTCACCGTGCCGGACACCTCCAGATCCATGTGGGTATGCCCGTCGATAAAGCCCGGGAAGACGAGCCTTCCCGACACGTCCACAACATGCGCGTCCGAATCGGAAAGCTTCTCGCCCACGGCGGCGATTTTCTCACCGTCCACTAAAATGTCCAACTGCTTCTTATCCCTTCCACTCACGACAATGCCGCCGCGAAACAGTGTCTTCATCGTGTTCCTCCTCTCACATAAACGGCAGCGCCACCGGCTGTATGCCTGTTGGCGGCTCTGCCGCATGCGTGCGTTTCGGATGCCTCCCGCCGGATTTACCTCATCTCCAGCAGATACGCGTAATCCGCCGCTACCGCCTCGATCAGCTTCTGCAAATCCCCGGGAAGTGCGCCGCTCTCTCCCCGTTTCCATTCAAAGGGCACGCCCAGATACCTTCCCTTACAGTGCAGGCGTTTCATATCAAGCACCACAAAGCCGTCGTTTTTGCTGTCCGCCAGATCTTCCTCATTCGCAAAGAGCGTAAATTTATCCAGATACGGCGCGCTCTCATACGGGCAAAAGCTCCTGCAGTTGCCGCATTCGTTGCACATATAGTCCACATGGATGACCTGCTCCTTTTCCATGCCGGGCACCCTTACGGAAACGTTCGCGCGGTTCGGGCACACGTCCGCACAGTTCTCGCACACCGTTGAGCACGACAGGCACCGCCCCGCTTCCGGCGCGCCGCCGCTTTCGCGCAGGACTCCCTTCTTTTGATAAATTTCCTTTTTGTCGGCGGGAATGCTCCGGTTCTCTGTCACCCGAGCGCCTGTGATCGCCTCTGCGGCCGTCGCCTTCACCACAAGCGACGGGCCAAAAAGGCCGTCCCCGATCACATACACGCCCTTCACGCAGGACTCCAGCGCATCATTCACGCGCGGCCGTCCCTTCTCGTCGGTCGCAATGCCGTTCTCCTCGTACCAGGACGCCGGGCACGTTTCACCGACCGCCGCGATGACCGTATCCGCGGGGATTTCCACCCGCTCATCCGTCTCCACGACGCCCGCACGCCCGGACGCGTCGCGCGCGCCGAGTGTCGTCACCTTGCAGACGAGTTTTCCGTCCTGCATCTCCTCCGGGGCGAGCAGCTCGCGAAATTCCACGCCATCTCCCATCGTGAGATACAGCTCGTGCTCGTCCGCGGGCATATAGCGCTTCGTCCTGCGGTAGACGAGCGAGACGCGCTCCACGCCCGGATAGCGCTTTGCGGCGCGCGCCGTGTCCATCGCCGTGTTGCCGCCGCCGATGACCACGACCTGTCTGCCAAGGTCAACCCTGCCCTGCTTCTCGTTAAACTGCTCCAAAAAGTCGAGCGCGTTGACCGTCTCCACGCCGTTTAACACAAGCCTGCTGCGCTCGGAGGCGCCCACCGCCAGCACAACGCCATCGTAGTCCGCTTTCAAATCAGCGACCTTCGGGGCAGGCGTATTCAGCCTGATCTCCACGCCCAGCTTATCAAGCAGCGCGGCATCCTTTGCGATCACGGCGTCGTCGATACGAAAATCAGGAATCACATGGCTCACGATACCGCCGAGACGGCTCTTTTTCTCAAACAGCGTCACCCCCACGCCTGCGCGCGCCAGGTAAAACGCTGCCGCCATACCCGCCGGGCCGCCGCCGACAACGGCGACTCTTTTGCCGCAGCTTCCGGTTACCTTCAGCCCCGCCAGCGCCGCCTCATAGCCCTGTTTCGCGCACAAGAGCTTCGTGTCGCGGATCTGCACGGGCGTCTCGTAGAAGTTTCGCGTGCAATGGCTCTGGCAGCCGTGCGCGCAGATCGTCCCCGTGATAAACGGCAGCGCGTTTTTATTCAGAATGACGTCAAGCGCCTGTGCATATTTTTCCTCCCCGGCGAGCGCCACGTAGGTGGAAATCTCCTGATGAATCGGGCAGGCGTCCTCGCACGGTGCCGTATAACAGTCGAGTAACGGCACGCGCTCCTTTGATTTGCGCTCAATCGGCATTTTTGCGGGCTTGACGTGGTGCGGGTCGCGCACCGCCGACTCCGCCAGCGCTTTCAGTGCCGGGACGTCGACGCCCGCAAACGGCTTCACGCCCACCGCGTCAAGCTGCCCGGCGATCTGTTTGATGCGCTGGTAGCCGCCCGGCTTCAAAAGCGTCGTCGCCATCGTCACCGGCCAGACGCCGCAGCCGACAATCCGCTCGATGTTAAACGCATCCGCGCCGCCGGAATAGGAGATGCGAAGCTTCCCGTCAAACTCCTCCGAGAGCTTCGCCGCCAGCGCGATCGAGAGCGGGTAGAGCGATTTCCCGGACATGTACATCTCCTCGCTCGGCAGCTCGCCCGCCTTCACGTCCACCGGAAACGTGTTCGTGATCTTCACGCCAAATTCCAGCCCGCGCTTATCCGCAAGCTCCATCAGCCGTCCCAGCATCGGCACCGCGTCTTTGTACTGCAAATCGTCCTCAAAGTGGAACCGCCCGAACGCAACGTAATCGTAGCCCATCCGATCGAGCGTCTCTCTCGCAAACTCGTAGCCGAGCAGCGTCGGGTTGCACTTGATGAACGTGTGCATCCCCTTTTCCTTCAAAAGATAATCGGCGATGCGCTCGATCTCGTCGGGCGGACAGCCGTGCAGCGTGGAGATCGTCGCGGAATTGCAGATGTGCGGCGTGATACGCTCCA
>CAMTZV010000276.1 GCA_947086625.1 uncultured bacterium
CGCCGACTTGCCTCTTAGCGCTCCTGTAAAGGAGATATCGCCCGTGTTGTAGCAGCCGCTGACACTGCGCTGCTCGGCTCTGTACTCGCACACAACGTCCACAAGGCCTGCCACATAGGCTTCGCCCGTTATCCGCCCCGACTGCTTTGCGGATACCTTCACGTTTCCGGTATTGCCGGACGATTTGACGGCGTTTTTCACTTCCCTGCAAATGCCTGCCGCGTAGACGTACACCGCGTCTCTCACATACTCGCCCGACGCCTTTTCATTGATGGAATAATTCAGCTTTGCGGTCACATTCCCGGAATTTTTACAGCCGGATACCGTCTCCGCCATCCCCGCGGCCAGCCCGCACACCGTAAGCTTTACCGCGTCGTCATACGTCCCGAACGTGTACGTCTTCTTTGTCGTCTCGAGCGTCACCGCGCCGGAGTTTGCGCAGTCCTTTAAGGACGTCGCGCTAAAATCCCCCGCCAGCCCGCCGACCGTCGCCGTGTACTCCTTGTCTTTGGCGACAATCCTTGCG
Source organism: uncultured bacterium (assembly GCA_947086625.1). GTDB lineage: Bacteria > Bacillota > Clostridia > Lachnospirales > Lachnospiraceae > W0P33-017. The sequence goes on from CAMTZV010000276.1 coordinate 527, forward strand.
CTGCTTTTGCATTTCGCCAGGCTGCCGCTCCCCGACGCGACGATGCCGCCGACATTCCCGTCCTCCCCGGAGGAGACAATGTTGCCCGACACCGCCACATCGCGGAAGGCGACGGTATCCGCCTTGTTCACAAGGCCCGCCGCCGGGCCCTCCACGCGGATATCCACGCCCGCGACCGTCAGGTTTTTAAACGTTGCGAATCTTGCGTTGTCAAAAATCGCGGGGCTTTCCGTGCTCTTGTAGCCCTTCAGCTTGTGGCCCCGCCCGTCGAGCGTCCCCATGAACGGCGTGCCGCCCGCAAACAGGCAGGTATTTTCCGGCACCGTGATATCTTTTGCCAGATAATAGCTGCCGGTCGGGTTATCCTCCATCGCCAGAAGATCCTCCGCCGAAGCGATTTTCTTTGCCGCCGCAGCCGCCGGCGTCACATCCGCGAGCACTCCTGCGGCTGTGACTGCGAACGCGACGGCAAGCGCCAGCGCGCGCTTTTTTATGCTCATGAATCGTTCCCCTCCTCTCATCCTCATACGCGAAAATCATCCCTGTCGTTTCTCCTACAGGAACGCCCTGTCGCTTTCATTGACTTCAAAGGCGCTACTTCTCTTTGTTATTCTTGAGTATCAGACGTTTGTGCTTTGCCGAATATACCCAGTACTTTGAGGAAAGCTTCGGGCAGCTGCCAAACGTAATCGAGGACACCTTCTTTGCGCTGTTTTTTGACGAAAAGCCGCTCGCGTAAGTCCAGCCGGACTTCGTGTAATAATTGTCAGAGAGAAACGGCTTGTTATCCATCATCCAGTTTTCTTCATTGCCAACCAGCAGCGCCTGGAAGTCATGCGGCAGATCCAGCTTCGCTTTCTTTACTGCGCCCGTACTGTAATTTTGGGTAACGTAAAGTTTGCCTGTTTCTCCTACAAACGCAACGCCCTGCAGGCCGCCTGCTATAACCGCTAAGTTCTTCTTCGGGCACTTCGCATTGATGGTCAGATTGCCCGTATTGTAGCAGTTGTGCATCCGATTGCCACCTGTAATAATGCCACCGACCATGCAGACGCCGCTATGGCCGGAAAACAGTGTCACGGACAGATTGCCCGTATTGTAACACTCGTACACGCCACCGATGGTTGCCTTGTTGGGTATGCTGGTGCTGTTAAACAGCCCACCGGCGCGGACGGGAGCGTTGTCCGTGTCAGCCTCGCCTATTCTTATCATTTCCCCTATTTTCTCCGTTCCGGCGCCTGTAAAGGACACGCTTCCCGTGTTATAGCATTTTGACGCTTTACCAACTCCGTCTGCGATGCCTGCCAGAAATGCCCTGCCGTCATACTTCGCGGACTTTGCGGAGGTCAGCATGATTTTTCCGGTATTGCCGGAGGAGGTAATCTTTTTTGCCCCGTAACAGATACCGTTCAAGCTAAGCGTCGCACTGTGTTCTAATGATTTTCCCAGCAGCATACTGCCGTTCACCTTCAGGGTAATATCGCCGGCGTTTTTACAGGAGGTTACCTCGTCCACCTCTCCCGCGACCAGCCCGGCGAGCGTGATGTCTGCCTCACCGATTTTCTTGCTTTTTTTCTTTGTTGTCAGCGTGATCCTGCCCGAATTGGAACAGTTTTTTAAGCGGGCTGCACCAAAGCTCCCTGCCAGTCCGCCGACATAGCATTCATTCCAGTTCTTTATTGTGATGCTGGCGCTGTTTTTGCATTTTTCCATGCTGCCGGAGCCTGTTGCAGCAAGCGTTGCAACGGAAGATCTCCATGTCCAGTTGTCCGATTTGCTTACGGTAATCTTCCCGGAGACGCTGATGTTTTTAAACGCGCATCCCTCGGAGTCGTACACGAGCGCCGCCACCCCGCCGTCTGCCTTGATGTCCACATTTGTTATGGACAGATTTTTGAATTCCGCGGATTTTGCTTTTGCGAAGATGGCATTGGACGTTGTCGCCTTGTAGCCCTTTAACTTATGCCCCTTTCCGTCGAGCGTGCCTGTAAACGGCGTCTCGGCAAACAGGTTTGTGTCCTTTGGCACGGTGATGTCCTTCGTCAGGACATAGTCGCCGGACGGGTTCTGCTCCATCGCCAGCAGGTCCTCGGCCGAGGAAATCTGCGTGGACGCCGCATACGCCGTCTCCGGCTCCGGGATTACCAGTCCCGTAAATACGAGGGAACATGCCGTCAGAAACATAAAAATTCTTTTTTTCATCGTTTTATTTCTCCTGCTATTTTTGAGTAAGAATCATACCGCTAACCCGGAGGCTTCCTGTCCCGCCATGTTACTTGACCGCGACAAATTTGATGCCGTGCTTTTTCGCGTATTCCTGCGCCGCCGAACCCTTGTAGCCCTTGATTTTGAAGCCCTCTTTCACCCTGCTCTTCTCAAACCCGAACGCGTGGGTGCCGATCGTCGACACGCTTTTGGGAATGGTCACGCTCTTTAGCGACTTGCAGTTATAAAAGGCCTTGTCGCCGACCGCCTTTACCCCGCTTTTGATCGTCACCTTTTTTAAGGACTCGCAGTCGCTGAACGCCTCTTTGCCGACTCCCTTCACGTTTTTCGGAATCGTGACGCTCTTCAGGCCGCTCCCGTCAAACGCGCCGTCGCCGATCGCCACCAGCTTTTTCGGAAACGTGATTTTTTCAAGCGAGGTGCAGTCGCGAAATACCTTTTCCTTCAGCTCCATCAGATTTTTCGGAAGCTTCACGCTCCCCAGCGACTTGCACTGCTCGAACACGGACGCCTCGAGCGTCGTGATGCCCGCGGGGATTTCAACCTTTGTGAGTTTTGTCCCGTAAAACGCCTTCGCGCCGATTTTCTGAAGGCTCTCCGGCAGGGTGACGCCCGTCATACCGCACAGGAAAAACGCCCGGTCCACGATGACCGTCGTCCCCTCTTTGACCGTGTAGTTTCCGGTCACCATGCCCGATACGGTCTTATAAACCTGATTGACGTCGCTGACGTACGGCTTTGCGCCCTGCCGCTTGCTGTCAAGATACGCCTCGTTGTACCTGCCCGTGATGAGAACGGTTCCGAGATAGAGCGCCTTGTTCTCCCAGTTGCTTTTCTTGCGGTAGTAGCCGGTGTTGTCGAACGCGTACTCTCCGACGGATGTGACGCTCTCCGGGAGATCGATCGTGTATAATGCCTTGCAGTGCTCGAACGCCCGCTCCCCGATCTGTTCAACCCCCTCCTGCATCGTGAGGTCTTTTAAATTGATACAGCCCATAAAGGCGGCATCCGCCACCTTTTTGACATCCTTTCCGAGCGAGACGCTTTTTAATGAATAGCAGTCATAAAACGCCCACGCCCCGATGCCTGTGACGCCGTCCTCGACAACGACGGCTTCA
>CAMTZV010000277.1 GCA_947086625.1 uncultured bacterium
GCGGGGTCATTACATATTGTCTGTTGCAAATTTAAATTGACGAATGGGATTTTATTGCGTATGATAGATAATAGAATGGTAAAAGATAAAAACGAGGCAGCAGTACGGAAACAGTCAAACAGAAAAGAAGAGAGGTGGTCGCATGAATTTTCGCAAGGTATCGGAGAATGAGCTGCGATGCAGCGTGTCCGTTGAGGAGATCCGGGCAAATGGCCTGGAGGTCAGCGACCTTCTGAAGAGGTCGGATAAAACATACGAATTTTTTGAGTATCTGGTGCATGAGGGGCAGGAGGAGACCGGCTTTGAGAAAAGCGGACCGATGTCTGTGGAGGGCATTTTCCTGAATGGAAATCTGGAGCTGATCTTCCGCTCCGTGGACGAGAGCGAGCTTGAGGAATGGGAGGAGCGCGAGGAGGAATACGAATCGGAGCCGCTTCCGACGCTCCCCGATCTCGATGCGGAAAACGGTGAGGTGCTAAAGCTCGTGCAGGTGCGTTTCCCGTCGGCGGGGCAGCTGTACCGCTTTTGCCAGCTCATCACTTTTACGGAGAAGGTTCCAAGCTCCCTTTACCTGCACAACGGGAAATATGTACTCGTGATGGATCTGGACGACTGCGAGCGCAGCGAAATCGGAGCGTTTTGTATGCTGGCGAACGAATACGGTCTGGAGAGCGCGTACGGCGATCTGCAGGCGAGCCAGGTAATGGAGCACGGCAGGCACATCTGTGACGATGCGGTTTACCGGATCCATCGGATGAAGCCGGTAGAGCATAAGGATCAGGTATAACAGGCGGAGCCTCTGCGGAGGCTTCGTTTTTTTGTTAGGATTTAGCGACAAATATGAGGTTGTGGAAGAAAGGGACAGCAAGTTGACGCTGAAGCTAAAGTGAGCAGGAAAACAATTTATCGCACATCACGCAATCACTTGATATTACTGCAAAAATTATATATAATGCACTTAGCCAGATTAGCTAATATCTTAGACGGGAGGAACAGATATGAAGCAGGTAAACATGCTGGAGGCTAAGACAGATTTGTCAAAACTGATAAAAATGCTTGAAACAAAGCAGGAAGATGTGATTTATCTGGCAAGGAATGGAACAGCCGTTGCACAGATTACACTGATCCCGAAAAAACAGAGAATAAAGCGCATAGGCGCGGCAGAGGGAAAGTTCAGGGTTCCGGAAGCATTCGATGAATGGGACAGGGAGATTGAGGAAATGTTCGGAGGAGAGCTATGAGGATTTTGCTGGATACACATATTCTTCTCTGGGCGCTTTCAAATGATGCGAAGCTGCCGGAAAAAGCAAGAGAACTGATCGAAGACGAAGGAAATGAGATTTACTATAGTATGATTTCCCTGTGGGAGGTGGAAATAAAGCATCTGGCACATCCAGACATGATGCCTGTTTCGGCGGAGGAAATTTCCGGATATTGCAGACAGGCCTGATATAGTCAAATTATGATAAAAGAAAATCATGTTTTCTCCATGAAAAAATTGAAACGCGAAAAAAATGCGCCGCCGCATAAAGATCCGTTTGACCGAATGCTAATATGTCAGGCAGATACGGAGAATATGGTTTTTATCACGCATGATGCGCGGATCTCCGGCTATCACATGCCCTGCATCCTGTTCGTATAATCTTTGCGGCGTGCAGCTATTGACAAATTGGTTTATCCATGATAGACTTAAGAAAAAATAGGTCTATTGACAATAGATTCAAGTGTTATGAGCCATGCGCGCGGCGGGAGAGGCGGCGCGGCAGACGGGAGGGAGCGCAAATGGAGAGCTATAAGCTGGGAGTTGTGGAGACGCGTTTTGCGGATCTGGTGTGGGATCATGAGCCGATCGGGTCGGGCGAGCTGGTGCGTCTGGCGGGAGAGGAGTTGGACTGGAAAAAATCGACGACCTACACCGTCATCAAAAAGCTGTGCGACCGGGGGATTTTAAAAAACGAGAACAGCGTTGTCTCCTCTGTCGTCAGCCGGGAGCAGTATCTGGCAAGGCAGAGCAGGCAGTTTGTGGAGGACACCTTTGAGGGCTCCCTGCCGGGCTTTCTGGCGGCATTTACGAAGGAGGAGGCGTTGAGCGATCAGGAGATCGAGGCGCTGAAGGCGGTGATCGACAATCTGGGAAGAAAGGCGTGAGGGGATGGGTTTTATGCTTTTGTTAGAAAAAATTTTTCTCGAGATATGGAATCTGGGCAAAATCGGGACGGTCGTCATTTTGGCGGTGGCGTTGCTGCGGCTTTGTCTGCGCAGCCTTCCAAAAAAATTTTCATATGTGCTTTGGGCGATCCCGGCGCTTCGTCTGCTTGTGCCGATCTCCTTTCGCGGGCTGTGGGAGCTGCCGGAGGGATTGGTGCGCCTTGCGGTGCACTCAGCGCCGCGCGTGGCGGACGGGATGCGGCTGCCCTTGGACGGGACGGGGCAGACGGCTGCTTTGCCGGACTTTGGCGCGCCGCCCGATTTTGCGGCAGGTGCAGCCCTGATGCAGCCGTCGGATACATCCGGGCGGGAATGGCTCTTAGTGCTGGCATGTGTGTGGCTTGCGGGCGTAGTCTTTCTCGCGGTGAGAGGCGCATACCGCTATTGCAGGCTGAGAAGAAGACTGTGCGTCAGCGTGGAGTGGGGGCCGCACATCTATCTGGCGGACGGGATCGCGCAGCCGTTTGTACTGGCAGGCTTTCCGGGCAGGATCTATCTGCCGTCGGATCTGGACGATGAGAGACGGCGTTATGTTTTGCTGCATGAGCAGGTACACGTAAAGCGCGGGGATGCGTTTTTCAAGCTGCTGGCGTCTGCGATCGCCTGCATCCACTGGTACAATCCGGCAGTGTGGCTTGGCGTTTATCTGTTTAACCGCGATATGGAGATGTCGTGCGACGAAGCGGCGGCGCTTGGACTGGATGCGTCGGGCAGACGAGCGTATGCGCTGGCGCTTTTGCACTTTTCCGTAGGAAAGGGCCGCTGGACGCAGCTTCCCTGTGCGTTCACAGAGCGGGGTGTGAAGGGCAGGATTATGAATTTATCGAAAGAAAAGAAAAAATCAAGAGCCGCCGTTTTGCTGGCCGGTACGCTGGTTGTGCTGGCTGCGGTCGTCCTCGTGCCGGATTTCTATGGAGAGGGCCCGGGGAGCGGGGAGAAGGACGCGCTGCCGGAGCGTAGAGCGTATGAGCGGACAGAAACGGGCGGCGCATCGCCGGAGGGTGAGTCACACGAGCGGACAGAAACGGGCGGCGCATCGCCGGAAAATGCGTCGCATGAGACGACGCAGAAGGCCTATGCGGCGGATGTGATGCGAGAGCCGGATGAGTCGAATGACGCGGGCGTCAGAGAAAGCAGCTTTTCACTGGACGGCGTTCCCGTCAGCCTGCGTTGGCAGGAGGCCGACTGTTCTGCCGGGGAGATGGAGACGCTTGCGCTTCTGGTGTATGAGAAGTTTGCCGAAACCTATCTTGCGGGGAGCCGCGGGCCGGAGCAGACTTATCGTCTTGACGGGATCTCCTGCGACTTTGAGCCGGCGGGTGACCTGGTTCAGATGTTTTCGGAGACAGACAATGCGATGATCTGGCGTCTGTTTGTGACGCTGCCCGATAACTGGCGGGAGGACAAGGGCATGGGTATGATGCAGGATGAGGAGAACCAGCAGCAGGAATACGACGTCGCGCTGACCCAAAATGCGGCGGGCAGCTGGGAGGTGGCGGAGTGCGCGTGGCGTGCCTGTTATGATGCGGAGGGCCGCTTTCGGTGGTAGGAGGAAGGCTTTCCAACAAGAAGCCTTGGGGTAACAGTTCACCCCAGGACTTTGCAATCACTGCAAAGTCCGTAAGAACAGGTAAATTCAACCAGAGAATCCAGCCCTT
>CAMTZV010000278.1 GCA_947086625.1 uncultured bacterium
TTTCTTTTGTCATCGGGTCAACTGCCTTTGGTGAATCTCCCAGATATTTTAGCGTATCGCTTAAAATCATACGGCAGGCCTCATCGAGATCCTCAAACGCCGTGCGCCGGATGCTGGTAAGATTTCCGGCTCTGTCCCTGTGCGGCTCGATGTAATCCGCAATAAAAATAATCTGCTGCAGCACGTCCATCGCAGGCGCGCCGGTCGTATGACTGGCGATGGCATGACAGACCGCATCATCGTCGATCCCGTATTTCTCCTTTGCGAGAACCGCCCCGAGCCTCGCGTGGATGAGCGCCGTATTCTTCTTTTCAATATCCGCGAGACGGACACCGTATTTTTTGCACAGCTCGAATTTTTTCTCGTCGGGGTAGCACTTTGCACAGTCGTGCAGAAGTCCCGCGAGCAGTGCCTTTTCCATGTCGGCGCCGTGCCTCATGGCGAGCGCAGCAGCCGTATACATGACTCCTAACGTGTGCTCGTAACGATATTCGTCCAGCTTCTTTTTCATCTTGTGCTGCAGCTTCAAGAACCTTTCATCCATAGTCTTACCCCTCAACGTATAAATGATTTTTTTCGATATAGGCGCGTACCGCCTCCGGAACCTGATAGCGGATCGTCTCCCCTGCGCGCACCCGTTCCCGCAGCCCGCTCGAGCTGACGGAAAGCTCCGGCGTCTGTATAAGCCGCACCCTTGCACCAAAAAGCTGTTCCAGCTCCCGCGCAAAGCCAAGAAGCCTGGCCCTGTCGCAGTCCTCCCGCACCGCCGCCGCAAGCGTGGCGTGCTCGCAGATGATCTGTGGCCGATACCACGTCTTAAAATCCCGCAGGGAATCTCCGCCCATAATAAAATACAGCTCCTCCTGCGGAAGCTCCTCATGAAGCTCACGCAAAGTCAGATACGAATAGCTCACGCGCTTTTCGCGCAGCTCGCGGTCGTCCGCGACAAATGCCGGATTGTCCGCGATTGCAAGCTCAACCATACGAAGCCTGTGACCGCCGTCCTCGATCCTCTTATCCCGCTTGTGAGGCGGCGCGCCGTTCGGGATAAAGAGCACCTGCTCCAGAGAGAGCTGTTCGCGGGCATTTTCCGCGATCAGAAGGTGTCCGTTGTGGATCGGGTTGAAGGTGCCGCCCATGATGCCAATGCTTCCCATAACGGTCTCCTACTTTGGAAGCATAATCTTCGGATGCTTTCGGTTCGGACGGTACAAAACGATCTTTTTTCCGATGACGATCACCACGTTTGAGCGCGTCCGTTCCGCCACCAGATCCGCCAGCTCCCGCGGATCGTCCATGCAGTTTTTGAGTACGGAGAGCTTGACTAACTCCCGCTTTTCCAGCGCGTCGCTGATGGCCTGAACCATCTGCGGCGTCACCGACGCTTTCCCGATCTGGAAGATCGCGTCCTCCGTGCTTGCAAGCCCCTTCAGGTAGGAGCGCTGTTTGCTCGTAAATTCCATGAAATTTCCTCCGACTCTCGTCCTCTTCTACTTATAATAATCAAAGCGCAGACCGTACATACGAACCGTGTCACCGTCCTGGACGCCCTGCTCCTCAAGCTCCTTTAAGACGCCCTGCTCCTTTAAGAACTTCTGGAAGAACAAAAAGCCCTTTTCGGATTCGATGTTCGTGTAGCCGAGCATCTTGTCGATCTTCGGCCCCTCCACAACATATTCCTTTGCATCGGCATCGTATTCCACCGTATAAGCTTCGTCCTCAAATACATGAAGCTCCGGAAAATATTCCTGCTCATAGACGTAAGGCGTATCATCCATGCTGTCAAGAAGCCCTTTCACCGCACCGATGAGTTCGTCAAGGCCGGCCCCGCTGACTGCCGAGATCGGATAAACCTTTTTCCCGTCTGTCTCAAACGCGGCGCGAAGCGCCTCGATCGCCCCGCTCTCTTTGTCCGCAAGCGCGTCGATCTTGTTTGCCGCGATGACCTGAGGCTTTTCGAGCAGGTGTTCGTCAAATGCCGCCAGCTCCCGGTTGATCGCATGGATATCCGCCACCGGATCACGGCCCTCCACGGATGCCGCATCTACCATGTGGATAATGACCTTACAGCGCTGCACATGCTTTAGAAACTCATGCCCTAGCCCGATCCCGGCAGACGCGCCCTCGATGAGCCCCGGAATGTCCGCGATCACAAAGCCGTCGCCCCAGCCCATGTCCACCACACCGAGATTCGGATTTAACGTCGTAAAATGATAGTTTGCAATCTTGGGCTGCGCATTTGTCACGCGCGATAAAAGCGTGGATTTCCCGACGTTCGGAAAGCCTACCAGACCCACGTCAGCGATGACCTTAAGCTCAAGCCGAACTTCCAGCTCAACCGCATCCCCGCCCGGCTGCGCATATTTCGGCGCCTGCATCGTGGAGGTTGCGAAGTGCTGATTGCCAAGCCCTCCCCTGCCGCCCTTTAAGATCGTCTGACGCCGGTTTTCGCCGGACATATCTGCGATGACAAGGTCGTTTGCAGCATTCTTTATGATTGTGCCGGCGGGAACCTTCAGGATCAGATCCTGCCCATTTTTTCCGTGGCAGTTTTTTTTGCCGCCCTCCCCGCCGGCCTGCGCTGCAAACTTGCGTCTGTGACGGTAATCGTTTAAGGTGTTTAAGCTCTCGTCCACCTCGAAGATGACGTCGCCGCCCCGGCCGCCGTCACCGCCGTCCGGGCCGCCGTCCGGCACATACTTTTCACGCCGGAAGCTCACATGGCCGTCACCGCCCTTGCCGGATTTTATGATAATTTTTGCCGTGTCAGCGAACATAATTCCCTCCCAGTCAGCCTCTGGTATGACCCACACCAGGCGTGCGCAATCGAGTAGGGAAGATTTTCTCCCTACTCGCCGCGCGGCCCGCATGCTGCTTTAGCAGCAAATTTCCCTATGCGGGCCTGCGCATAAAACAGGGCTGCCACAAAACTGCGACAGCCCACCTCTTTTTACTCGTTTTCAGCTACCGGATAAACGCAAGCCTGCTTCTTGTCTCTACCCTTCCGCTCAAATCTCAAAATACCGCTTGTCAGAGCAAATAATGTGTCATCTCCGCCGATTCCTACGTTCACGCCGGGATGAATCTTGGTTCCACGCTGTCTGTAAATGATATTTCCAGCCTTTACGAACTGTCCGTCTGCTCTCTTTGCACCTAATCTCTTTGACTCGGAATCACGACCGTTCTTCGTGGAGCCGACTCCCTTTTTATGTGCAAAAAACTGAAGGTTCAATTCAAACATCGGTTACACCTCCTTAAAATCAAATGCCAGGAATCTCTTCCCGTAGTTTGCCTGTATTCCCTGTAAGCCCAAAATCATCGCGTCAACCAGAAGCTTTGCCTGCGGATCGCAGCCGGACGGAAAATGTACGGCGATCAGGCCCGAGAGCTCATCGGCATCCGCATTCATATCGGTTGCCGTCAGCGCCTCAATCGCATTGACGGTGTTGATCACCAGCGTCGAAATGCCTGCGCACACGATATCCTCGCCTGCCACAGCGTAGCCGGAATGCCCCTCGCAGCGAAAGCCGGTAAACGCACCCTTACGGTCCCTGTAAATTGTTACCTGCGTCATGATCTGTCAACCATTTACCGGAACTGCTCAGCCGTCGATCTTTTCAATCTTTACCTTCGTGAACGCCTGTCTGTGACCGTTTTTCTTGTGATAGCCGGTTTTTCTCTTATACTTGTAAACAACGATCTTCTTACCGCGTCCTTCTGTTACAACGCTTGCGGTTACAGTCGCATTTTTTACGTCGTCCGCGACCTTCATCGTCCCGTCGTTTACAGCAATCACCTGATCAAACGTAACAGTCTCGCCGACTGCTGCGTCAAGCTTTTCAATGGTAATTATATCGCCCTCGGA
>CAMTZV010000279.1 GCA_947086625.1 uncultured bacterium
GGAAGAGGTTCTCCCCAATTTCCTATATTTTGCCATGATTTTTTCCTCCATTTGTGGTACATTGGCGTGCGCTCTTCGGACTTATCACGCGAATGCCGGCTTTTGCCACATAATTTTGTTCCTTCCCGATTTGCTTCGCAAATCAGGAAGCAGCGGACAGCTGCACCTGCGGTTTCGCTATCCTTTATTCCTCACCGGAATTAAGCTGCAGGCCTAACTCCTTCAATTTTGCCAATACTTCCTCTAAAGACTTTCGTCCAAGGTTTCGAACCTTCATCATATCCTCAGGCGTGCGGTTTGTCAGCTCCTCAACCGTATTGATGCCTGCACGCTTCAAGCAGTTGAAGGAGCGCACGGACAGCTCAAGCTCGTCAATATTCATCTCCAGAACCTTCGCCTGTGCATTATCCTCCTTCTCAATCATGACCTCAGCCACCTTCGCGTTTTCGGACAGATCGATAAACAGGCTCAAATGCTCACTGAGCACCTTCGCGGCGAGGGAAATCGCCTCATCCGGCTCTAAGGTTCCGTTCGTATAAACATCCAGTGTCAGCTTATCGTAATCTGTGATCTGACCGACACGCGTATTCTCGATGGAGAGATTCACGCGCTCCACCGGCGTATAGATCGAGTCCACAGAGATCACGCCGATCGGCAGATCCTCGCTCTTGTTTTTCTCCGCACTGACATAGCCGCGGCCGCTGGTGATCGTCAGCTCAATATACAGCCGCGAGTCCGCGCCGCCGTTTAAGTGCGCGATCTCAAGCTCGGGATTCATGATCTCGATATCGGAATCGACCTGAATGTCCGCTGCGGTTACGATGCCTTCACCTTCAAATTCAATATAAGCAACTTTAGATTCATTTGTCGGGCTAGTATTCTTGATCGCCAGATTTTTGATATTCATGATGATCTCAGTCACATCCTCCTTTACACCGGGGATGGAGCTGAACTCATGTAACACGCCATCAATTTTGATCTGGCTGACCGCTGCACCCGGTAACGAAGAGAGCATGATCCTTCTCAGCGAATTACCAAGTGTTGTACCATATCCTCGCTCCAAGGGCTCTACCACAAATCTGCCGTAGGTCTTGTCTTCGGAAATCTCTGCTATTTCAATCTTCGGCTTCTCAAACTCGAACACTAAAAAGTCCCTCCTTTATAGATATCAACGGCTGCCTGATTACTTAGAATATAACTCGACGATAAGCATCTCCTCTACCGGTACATCGATCATATCACGGGTAGGTAACTCTTTTACGGTTCCCTGCAAATTCTCAAGATCTGCCTCCAGCCACTCGGGAACGAGTCTGCCTGCGGTAGTCTCCTTGATATCCTTGAACCTCTGCATGTTCTTGCTCTTCTCGCAAATCTCAATCGTATCGCCTGCCTTTACGAGATAGGAAGGGATACTTACACGCTTGCCGTTTACAAGCACGAACTTGTGGCCAACGATCTGTCTTGCCTCTCTTCTGGTTCTGGCAAAACCAAGACGGAAAATGACATTGTCCAGTCTGGACTCCAGCATCGTCATCAGATTGGCGCCGGTCATGCCCTTCATACGGTCAGCCTTCTCATAATAATTGTGGAACGGCTTCTCCAGTACGCCATAGATGAACTTCGCCTTCTGCTTCTCGCGCAGCTGTAAGCCGTACTCAGATACCTTGCGGTTTGACCGCACCAGATTCCGCTTTGACTTTTTATCGTATCCTAAATAACTCGGCTCCAGGCCAAGAGATCTGCATCTTTTCAAAACAGGTACTTTATTAACTGCCATCTTAATAATACCTCCTAATTAAACTCTTCTACGTTTTGGTGGACGACATCCGTTGTGGGGCACGGGAGTCACGTCGCGGATAGAAGTAACCTCAAGGCCGCATGCCTGAAGCGCGCGGATCGCTGCCTCACGACCGGAGCCGGGTCCCTTTACCATAACATCCACCGTCTTTAAACCATGAATCAGAGCAGCCTTCGTCGCTGTCTCCGCCGCCATCTGTGCAGCATAAGGAGTAGATTTCTTTGAACCTCTAAATCCAAGACCACCGGCACTCGCCCACGATAATGCGTTCCCTTCAGTATCCGTGATCGTCACGATCGTATTGTTAAAAGATGACTGAATATGTGCCTGTCCGCGTTCAACGTTTTTCTTTACGCGCTTTTTTGTCACTTTTTTTGTAACTTTTTTCGCCATGCTAAACTAACCTACTTTCTTCAAATAAAATATATACTATTTCTTCTTGTTTGCTACTGTTCTCTTCGGGCCTTTCCTTGTACGCGCGTTTGTCTTTGTCTTCTGGCCGCGCACGGGCAGACCCTTTCTGTGACGGATTCCGCGATAGCATCCGATCTCCTGCAATCTCTTGATATTCAAAGCAATCTCTCTGCGAAGATCACCCTCAACCGTCATCGTCTCATCGATGACAGCGCTGATCGCCTTAACCTCGTCGTCCGTCAAATCCCTGCAGCGGGTATCAGGATTAACATTTGCCTGCTTTAAAATCTTTGTAGCGCTTACTCTACCGATCCCGTAGATGTAAGTCAAGCCGATTTCTACACGTTTTTCTCTTGGTAAATCTACACCTGCGATACGAGCCATGTGTATTGACACCTCCGTTTGATTTTTCGTAAATATCTGCCACGCTCCGAACCCATGCAGCTCCGGTCTCCCGGCCTGAAATGTGTGCATACACCCGGACAGGGCATCCCATTTCTTCCTTATTAAATATTACTGTTGAAAAACCTTCCTCTCGGTATAAAGGAAAATTCTTCCAGCCGTAGCGCTGTTTATTATGAATCAGAAGAGCAGCGCCCCTCTGACAGCCGCCATAACATGTGTTGACCCCCGTGTACGGGAATCCTTTTTTGATTTGAGGGCATCTTCCCCTCACGGTAACTATCCCTGTCTCTGTTTATGTTTAGGATTTTCACAGATAATACGGATACTACCTTTTCTCTTGATGACTTTGCATTTCTCACAGATAGGTTTAACTGATGATCTGACTTTCATCTCAAATCCTCCTTTCCTAAACGCCTGTATTTCGTGTATCCGGGCGCACTTATAGTATATAAAACAAACGCGTCCGTTTGCTATTGTAGCATGGACGCGTCAAGAAATCAACTTCTTTTTTAAAAATTTTCCAGTAATTTTTTAGAATAGTTCAGCCATCGTCTGTAAGATAGTTTTTCCTGTCTGCCGTCCGACAATCCCTTTACCGCCATGAATATTCTATGATAAAATTTTTTGAAAACAGTTGTCAGATTTTTTCCTGAAAGCTGTGTATATAAGTGAAAGGGGGAATTATATGGATGACAACGCGATTATCCGGCTCTATTGGGATCGAAATGAACAGGCGATCCGCGCGACGTCGGAAAAATATGGCCGCTACTGCAAAACCATTGCCAAAAACATCCTGTACAGCGAGGAAGACGCTGAGGAATGCGTCAATGATACCTATTTAGGCGCGTGGAACGCCATGCCGTCCCACTGGCCCGAACAATTATCGACATTCCTCGGTAAAATCACGCGGAACTTAGCCTTTAACAGATATCGGCATGACCGCGCAAAAAAGCGGGGCGGAGGCGAGATAACGCTCGTCTTAGATGAGCTGGCCGACTGCGTATCGGATGAGGATGTGGAGCAGAGCATCGACCATCAGGAGCTGATAAAAGCTGTCGGTTTATTTTTAAGAGGTCTCCCGGCAGGCAAACGGAACATGTTTGTCCGCCGCTACTGGTATGCGGATCCGGTTTCAGAAATCGCAAAAAAATATGGTATCTTACAGGGAACCGTATCCAAGACACTGGAGCGGACAAGAAAACATCTGAAACTATTTTTAACGGAAAGGGGATTTGAGCTGT
>CAMTZV010000280.1 GCA_947086625.1 uncultured bacterium
ACCGTGATCGACTCCATTGACCTCACGCGCATTTTAGGTATCCTGCTCGACAACGCAATTGAGGAGACGCGCGGCATCCCGGATGGGACGATTTTTGTAAAAATTTCAGGAACTGCCTGCGACTACTCCTACACGATCAAAAACCCGATTACCGCACAGACGAAAAAAGACGGCATCTGTGTCGGGAAATCCAAAAAGGGCGCCGGGCGCGGAAACGGGCTGCGCATCGTTCACGAGCTTTTGGCGCAGTATCACAACGCCGTCCTGAATACATCCGTGCAGCAAAATCTCTGCATCCAATGCCTGAACGTCAGTGCCGCGCCCGCAAACCGCCAGACCTGACCGCGCCTGTGTGCCTTGCAGCGGAAGGGGCGTCCGGCCACATGCCGCCCGTCTATACCTCCGCCTGTATGCCTTGCGCCGAAAGGGGCGCCCGCAGCCCGGCGCGCTCCGCCCGTCTATACCTCCCGCCCGTAAACCTCAAGCTGCGTGAGCGCCGGGAACGGCGAGGGGTCCTCGGCCTTTTTCATGTCGCGCATCGTAAGGCTTGTGACGCGCTTTTTCGGAAAGGTGAGCGTATGCGGGAGCGTCTGCTTTTCCAGCGGCCAGTCCACGCTGCTGCCGTCGGAAAAGGCGAACGTCACCTGCGTCCACCAGTTGTCGTGCGGGAAATCCGCGCGCGTGTACATGACGATGCGGTCGATCTCCACCTCGCGCCCGAACTCGATTGTGATCTCGGCGTCGTCCTGCATGTTGATGCCCCACGATTCAAACGGCCACTCGCCGTGGCTCTCGTTCGCGGTCACGCCGTCGATGGCGTTCTGCGCCGCAAACACCGCCTCACCCCGCGTCTCCACGTTAGCCACAGCGTGCGGGAAGCTATTTATAAGCCCGTGCTGATCCCAGACGTTCAGCGCGAGATTGCGGTAGACGCCCTGCAAAAAGTCCGGGTACTTTTTGAGCGTCAGAAGGTGCAGATCGTCCAGAAACGTGTGCGGGGAAAGGTTTGTGCGCTTCTCCCCGAACGGGATCTCATAGCGCACCGCTCCCGTCAGATAGACGACGCTCACCCCGCCCACATCGTCGAGCTGCATGAAATAATTCGCGGGCGTCTCCCCGGGCGTGACAACGATCGCGTCCCCCGGCTCGTAGACGCCGCGGTAGACGAGGCTCACCTCCTCGCCGCTTGCGGACGCCTTTATCGTTCCGTTTTTGTCGATGATTTCGATTTTATTCACTTGCATAACTCCTTTCTCAGCATCCAAAAGATAAAATTGCCAGCTCCCCGGCGAAACTGCCATCTCAGAAAAGACAATCCCGCCGGGGAGCGTAAACGATCAGCTCTCATTATTTTTTGTATCCAAAATTATCGATCTTTTCCCACCGCTGCCTGAAATAGTGCGCGGCGAGCTTGGGCCTGCGCTCCCGGGTGAACAGCCCCTTCTTGTTGCCGTCCACGCGCATGACGCCCTGGATCGTCCCGAAGTCCGCAAAGTTCCACACGTGCTCGCCGATAAAGAACGACCGCTTGTCAAACCCGGCATTCTGGCGCTTATAAAACTCCACCTGGAACTCCTCGGAAAACATCTCCGGCACGCACTCGTGGATGCCCGCGACGGCGTCCGCGCCGTACTCCGTCACCATGACGGGCTTGCCCTGCTTCTCCCAGAAATCAAGCTCCATGTTCCATGCGTAGCAGGCGGCGTCGAGATCGCCGGAGAGGTTGTACCAGCCATAGT
Organism: uncultured bacterium; assembly: GCA_947086625.1. GTDB lineage: Bacteria > Bacillota > Clostridia > Lachnospirales > Lachnospiraceae > W0P33-017. Next base: position 1,740 of record CAMTZV010000280.1, read on the forward strand.
AGCGGTTGATGCACACCACATCCATCGTGCGCGTCGCGAGATCCCGCTCATAGTTGTTCTGGCAGCAGACGAACGTCACCGGACGGTCTGCCGGGTCCAGACTGTGCGTGTATTCGTACAGGCCGTGCCAGTAGTCGTAGGCCGCCTCGGGAAAATGCTCGCTGTCCGGCTCGTTTCCCATCGACCACATAACGACGCACGGATGGTTTTTGTCGCGCGCGATCATGTCCCGCAGCACATCCTTATGGTGCTCCAAAATCGGATACTCATACGGATTTTTTGCGCCGCCCGCGTTGATGCCGACCGCAGGCGTCTCGTCGATGACGACGATGCCCTCCCGGTCGCACAGCTCGTACATCTCCTCCGCGTACGGATAGTGGCTCGTGCGGAACGAATTCGCGTGCAGCCAGTGGATGAGGTTCACGTCCTTCACGTTTAAGCACTCATCCAGCCCCCTTCCGTGAAACGCGCTGTCCTCGTGCTTGCCAAAGCCCTTGAAATAGAACGGCTCCCCGTTGATCAAAAACTTTGTGCCGCAAACCTTTACCGTGCGCACGCCGAACGTCTGCTCGTAGACGTCCTCGCCATAGCGCACACGCATCGTATACAGATACGGCTCGCCCGGGTACGGATTCCAGAGCCTTGCGTTTTCGATGACAAGGCTTCCCTTTGCGCCGGATGCAGCCGCAACCGTTTCTCCCGCAGCGTCCACGACCTCAACCGAGACGTCCGCGCCGCTCTGTGCGCCGCCGAGCGCGACCTCATAGCGCACGCGCCCGTTTTTCCCCTCGATATCCGGCACGATCGTGAGGTCTTCAATGTAAGAAAGCGGCGTCGTGTAAATGCGCACCGGGCGGTTTAAGCCCGCATAGTTGAAAAAGTCAAACGCCGGAAGGTTCTGCTTCCTGCGCCAGAGCTTCGCCGCCTCCACGCTCGGCACGCCCGGGTTGTCCGAGCCGAAAAACGCCATGTCCTCGTTGCCGATCGGAAGCGTGCCGTTGTTCACGCGGTTGTCCACCGCGATGAGCAGCTCCGCCTCGCTCCCCGCAGGCATGAGGTCGGTGACCTCCACCTCAAACGGCAGGAAACCGCCCTTGTGGCTCGCGATACGCGTGCCGTTCACATACACGTGCGCCGCGTGGGTCGCCGCGTCGATGCGCAGCACGAGCCGCTGGCCCGCAAACATGCGCGGCACCTTCACCTTTTTCGCATAGTAGGCAAAGCCATAGTGATTGCGGTAGTCTGGCACGTCCTTTTGATCGTTGTAGGACGCCGGAACCGCGATCGGCTCCATCGCCTCCGGCCGCGTGAGGCGCTCCCCCGGCTCCGCGTCGTCCCCCAGCTTAAAATCCCAGATGCCCGCAAGGCTGATGAGCCCGCGCGCCTCGTTTTCTCTCGGATATAACATAGTTTCCCTCCTCTAATATGGTATCCCGAGCTCGCCGTCGTCCGTGTCCGGCAGCCCGAGATCATATAGAACAAAAATATTTTTCAGTATCAGCGAATGCAGGTACGCGATCAGCCCCGCCGCGATGAGCAAAAACAGCCACTGCACGAACACCGCCAGCGCCACGACGCCCGCCGTGATTACGAGCATAAAAAGCGTCCAGCCAAACTGTTTGACCGCCATCATAAACGAGAGCAGAAAGATTTTTTTCGTGTCCGCCGCGCAGCGCGCAAGCACCGGAAACAGATAGGTAAAAACCATCCCGTACACAAACGCCAGCACAAAAAAGACGATGAGCAGCGTCTTTGCCGCCGCGCTGTCCATCCGCCGGATACAGATGTAGAGATCGCCCCCGAGCACCAGCCCGAAAAAGAGCATGATAAGCCAGCAGATCGTCGCCTGTTTAAAATTCTCCTTAAACGAGCGGAAAAACGACTGGAAAATCGCGCCCTCCTTGTCCTCCGCGAGCTTGAGCATCACATAGTAGAGCGCCGTCGTGCTCGCCCCGAGCGTCACGACCGGCAGACTGCAAACCGCCCAAAGCACCGAAAGCGCGAGCATGTCCACAAGCTTCCCGATAAAGTTCCAAACCGGATTGTCCAGACTGAAAATGCTGTTCATCGTATCCCTCCATTCATGATAGCCCGTTCACGACAGCCCGCACAGCGCGC
>CAMTZV010000281.1 GCA_947086625.1 uncultured bacterium
TCTAAAAAGTCCATCTTCTTTCCTCCTTCTTGATATTCAGGTTGCCCTGTACTATAATTATAGCGCAAACAATTTTTGGAACAAGAATGCACTTTTTGGGTATATACTATCTAAAAAGTAAGTAAGGGGAAACTCTATGATCGCAAATTGCAAAAACGGCTATCACTGTCCCGTTGAGGCCACGATCGACCTGATCGGCGGAAAATACAAATCGGTCATTCTCTGGCATCTCATGGGAAAAACGCTGCGCTACAGCGAGCTGCACCGGCTCGTCCCGCGGGCAACGGACAAAATGCTGGCGCAGCAGCTTCGGGAGCTCGAGCGCGACGGCCTCATCAGCCGAAAAGTCTATCCCGTCGTCCCGCCCAAAACCGAATACGCGCTGACCGGCTTCGGCAGCACCCTCGCCCCGATCCTCGACGCCATGTGCGACTGGGGCGCGGTCTATTTGGATGAAACGGCTCAGAAAACAGCGTGCAGCGCGACGGAAAGGAGGACGACATGAAAAAATTTTCCGGGATCTGGTGCATTTTGCTCCTCTCCTCTTTGCTCTTCGCCTGCGGAACACCGGCAGACGGCAACAGCAAAACAGACCCGCAGGAAATGCACGACACCGCAGACGCCGCGAACAAACAGGACGGCGCAAAACCCGACGCCCCGCCCGAAGCGGACGAACGCGATGCTCCACACAAAACGGTTGAAAATGACACCCCGCAGAATACAAACGACCCCGATACCCCGCAGGAAACAGACGAGAACGGTGCCCCGCAGGAACCAATCGAAAAGGAGCTTGCGCTTGACGAAATATTTCAGGGGATCGACGGCTGCGCCGTCCTCTACTCGCCCGCTCAGGCGCAATACTCCTTTTTTAATGAAGAAATGTGCCGGCAGCGGCAATCGCCCTACTCCACCTTTAAGATCGTCTCGGCGCTCTCCGGTCTGCAAAACGGCGTAATTTCCGACGAGCGCTCCACGCTCGGCTATGACGGGACAACATACGGCAGGCCCGAGTGGAACGGGGATCTGACGCTGGAGGAAGCGTTTCAGGCGTCCTGCGTCTGGTACTTCCGAAAAATCATCGACGCCGTCGGCAGTGAGCGCATACAGGAGGAGCTGCGCGAGCTTTCATACGGAAACTGCGATATTTCACAGTGGGACGGCAGCGGCATCAATCCCGGCAGGCAGCTTAACGGCTTCTGGCTCGCCTCCTCGCTCAAGATTTCGCCCGTGGAGCAGACGAAGGTTCTGGCGGATATATTTGAGGGGCAGAGTTGTTTTGACCGCTCAGCCGCCACGATCGTGAAACATATCATGCGCGCAGACGAAAGTGACGCCGGAACGCTTTACGGCAAGACCGGCTCTGACGGCGACGGGGAAGCGTGGTTTGTCGGCTTTTGGGAATCGGAGGAAACGCGGACATATTTCGCGGTATATCTGAACGACCGCGCGCAAAAGGAACGCGTCTCCGGTGCGAAGGCAAAAGAGATCGCCCTTGAAATCTTTCAGAGTATGTAAATTTAAAAAACGCCGTGCAACAGGTTACCCTGTGCACAGCGTTTTTTCGTGCACAGCCCCGTGCAGAAGAAATATGCCGCAGAAGCGGCGCACGGGGCGCGCGGCGAGTAGGGAGAAAATCTTCCCTACTCGATTTTTTCTAAATGTTTCCTGCTTCGCGCTCGAGCATATCCCAGCAGCCCCACATATACATGATGCCTAAAGCGCGGTCGTACAGGCCGTAGCCCGGACGGCACTGCTCGCCCCAGATGTGGCGGCCGTGGTCGGGACGGATATAGCCGTCAAAGCCGCACTCGTGGTACGCGCGCATGATCTCCAGAATCTGCGTATCCCCGTCGCAGTCCCGGTGGGACGCTTCGGAGAAATCGCCGTTGTCAAAATGCTTCACATTGCGGATATGCGCAAACGCGATGCGGTCGCAGCAGCTTCGGATGATCGCCGGAATGTCGTTGTCCTTGTTTGCGCCGAGCGACCCGGAGCATAAGCACAGGCAGTTGTACGGATCGTCCACCATCTTCAAAAACCGCTCGATGGAAGCCTTGTCGACGAGCAGACGCGGCAGGCCGAAAATATCCCACGGCGGATCGTCGGGATGGATCGCCATCTTGATGCCCGTCTCGTGGCAGGTCGGCATGAGCGCCTCGAGGAAATACTGCAAATTCTCCCAGAGCTTTTCCTTTGTCACCGGGCGGTACATCTCAAAGAGCTCGTCCAGCTTCGCCATGCGCTCCGGCTCCCAGCCGGGAAACGTCATGCCGTGCAGGTTCTCCAGAATATAGTTTGCCATCTCCTTGTAATCCTGCTGGATCTTTGCCTTTTCATAATAGAGCGCGGTCGAACCGTCGCCCATCGGATGAAACAGGTCGGTACGCGTCCAGTCAAAGATCGGCATAAAATTGTAGGTCACGACCTTCACACCGAACTTTGCGAGGTTGCGCAACGTCTGCTTGTAGTTTTCAATATACTGATCCCTGCTGGGCAGGCCGACCTTGATGTCGTCGTGCACGTTAACCGACTCCACCACGTCCATGTTGAAGCCCTTTCCCTCGATCTGACGGCGCGCCTCCTCAATCTCCTCCACCTCCCAGACCTCGCCGGGCTGTTTGTCGTGGAGCGCCCAGACAAGACCCGTCACGCCCGGAATCTGTTTGATCTGCTCCGGTGTCACGCTGTCGTTGCCCTCGCCGTACCAGCGAAATGTCATTTGCATAAAACAAACCTCCTTAAAGATATATTTACCAACTAACATTTTTATCAACTAACGTATCAACTAACTATATCTTAGTATCGCACACCTGGAGCAAACAGTCAATCGCATAACGCTATTTCTTTTCAACCCGTTAGAGTAATCCCAGCTTTTCAAACCCGCGGCAAAGGCCGTCCTCTGTCACCGGCGGGCACACCATATCGGCGATCTGCATCAGAGCGGGGCTGCCGCCGGACATGCAGACGCCGATTCCCGCGGCCTGAAGCATTTCCATGTCGTTCATGCTGTCCCCGAAGGCAATCGTGTCTGCACCGGAAACTCCCAGAAAAGAGCAGAGCCGTTCCACCGCCTTACCCTTGTCAAACGCCTTGCTCGAGAGCTCGCCGTTTACAATGCCGCAGGCGTCCTCGTCCTGTATACAGAAGTCGAATTCCTCCTGCAAAAGCTCCATCGGCTTTTTCAGTCGCCCGGCCCCGCGGCTCATAAACGCCATCCCATAGATCGGCTCGCCGTCATACTCCGACATCGGACGGATGCCCAGCTCATTTTCAATCTGGATCCGCCACCGCAGCAGCTCGCTGTTGGCCTTCGACTGTATATTTTCCGCCAGAAATTCCTTAAAGCCCTCGTCGGTATAGCTGTGGTTCCTGCCCCCCGATCGTGCGGTAAATGCCGCTCTCCCGAAAAACGTCCAGCACCCTCGCCTGCTGCTGCCCGCTCATCGGGCAGTCATAGACCACCTGCCCGTCATACTCGATATAGCCTCCGGCGCTGGCAATGAGCCCGTCAAAGCCGTACTGCATGACCGGGTAGAGCATCCCGTAATTGCGCCCGGAGCACAGCACGACCTTATGCCCCTTTCCCCTTGCCCGTGCAACCGCGTCAACCGCAGACGGCGGCGGCACATTTTTCCCCGGCTCGGTCAGCGTTCCGTCGATATCCAGAAAAATCAATTTCTGATCCATGAAACTATGAACTACGATTATGCAAAAATCGCAAAAGAAGTCATTCAGGCCGTCGGCGGACCGGAAAACATCAAATCCGCCGCCCATTGTGCTACCCGTCTGCGTCTCATCGTCGCAGACCGTTCCCTGGCTGACGATGAAAAAGTCGGCGAAATTGACGCCGTAAAAG
>CAMTZV010000282.1 GCA_947086625.1 uncultured bacterium
GGACATTTCGCCCGCGATCCGCAAGGATACGTGCGAGAACGGGCAGAGCCCGTATGCGGTCGTTGTGGCATGCTCCGACTCGCGGGTCATCCCGGAGGGGATCTTTTCAGCCGGGATCGGAGAGCTGTTCGTGATCCGCGTGGCGGGAAATGTGATTGACCGGCACCAGCTCGGCAGCATCGAGTACGCGGCGGGGCATCTTGGAACGAAGCTTGTCGTGATACTCGGGCACGACCACTGCGGCGCTGTCCACTCGGCGATCTGTGACGAGCCGGACGGCTTTGTCAAGACGATCACGGACGAGATCCGGCTCGCAATCGGGGACGAGAAGGACGAGCTTCGCGCGAGCTGCTTAAACGTCGCGCACAGCGTCGCCGAGACGAAAAAAAGCCCCGGCATTCAGAAGCTGGAGGCGGGCGGCCTTGAGGTAAAGGGCGCGATCTACCACATCGAGGACGGAGCAGTCGAGTTTTTGGATTAAACAGAAGGGAAGCAGCATGGCCCGCGCGTTTGCGCGGGCCGGATTTTCTGTGGGCCAGATTTTCTGTGGGCCGGTGCGAACGCTGACGCCGGAGAAGGTGATTGGTCAAATGAAAAGGACATGGACGAAGTTTTGGAGAGGGTTTGTCCAGAAGCATGTGTCAAACCGCGTGTTGATCTGGTTTTTAAATTTGTTGGCGGCGAAGCCGAACATGCTTCAGAGAGCGCGTGCAGACAATCGGGAGCTTCAGCGGGCTGCCATAACAGCGATGGCAGAAAAGGGGAAATACAAAGAGGGAACAATCATAAATAACCAGAATGAATGGGGAAATGTGATATTTGGCGGCGGTAAAAATTCCAGCATGGCATATTCCGGCTGCGAGATCATAGCGGTCTATAACGCGCTGGTTTCGCTCGGAGAGCAGATGACGGGCTGCGGGCTGGCAGATCTGATCGCGGCATTCGAGCGGCGCGGCGCGGTGCGAAAAGGGGAGTGGGGCGTGACGCCGACGGCGGTTTATGATTACATGAAGCAGAGATTCGGGAACGACAGAACGGTGTCGTGGTTTGTCCCGGGGAGGGGCAGACAACCGGATGACAACGTGGATCAGATCGGAAGGCAGCACGCCGTTTTGATCGCCACCGTCTATAACAATGCGGACGACATCACAGGCCAGATCCACACGGTATGTATCGCAAAACAGGCGGATGGCACGTTTGCGGTACAGAATGCCGGTTACAGGGATCAGGACGGAAATTATGCGGAAAAGGGCGGTTTCAAAACGTTGTCGGAGGCGGTCAGCGGTATTTCTGCGAATCCGCAGTTGATCTCATGCGTGTGCATCGCGGATGCCGGGTAAAACGGAGAAGGACTCCTGTGACGTGTTTGTCATAGAAGTCCTTCGTTTCTGTGCGCACGATATTTCCGGAGGCAGTCAGGTTATAAATTGATCTCGGCGTCTAACATGGAGAGTGCCTTAGCCTCCTGCTCGTTTGCCGCCTTGATCAGCCCAAGCTCCTGCGTCTCGTCGGCGAGATAGATGTGCAGCGTTTCAAGCGGAAGATCCTGCACGGCGAAGACGCATTTTTCCTCGTCGCCGTACTGCATGGACAGCGCCTGTCCGTCCTGATTGTAAACGGCTGTCTCAAAGTAGTCGTAAAACTTTTTTGCGAGCATATCCTCGTAGGTCACAGGCGTATCTCCGTCGGCCGCGATCTCGTCGTTCTTGTTGCCCCACTGTGCCTCGAAGTCCTCACGCGTGTACGTCTCGGGGCTAAGCGTTGTATAGGGCGCGTCGCAGAATACGATGACCTGATACGGGGAGACAAATACCTTGTCGATGCCGTAGCCGTCCTTTGATTTGCCGACCGCGATCTCCCTGCAATGGCTGCCGTCGACAGAGAACGGGATGTCGAGCGTCCACGTGCCTGCGATGCAGCCCCTGGGCGTGATTTCCTCGCCCTCCGGCGCGGCGTCGCTGTCATAGCGCAGCTCGGATAAGGCGAGCTTTAACGTGCCGTCGCCGGTGAGAAGCGTCTCTGCGTCCAGCTTTAACATGCCGATAAAGGTGTGGTCGTCGACGGCCTTTCCCTCAAACACGCTGTTGGAGAGGGCATTCGCCGCGTTTCCGGCGCTCCATGTGCCCATGGCGTGAATGGACTGGCTCGTCGTCTCTCCGAACTGTCTTGTATAGTAGGCGGGGATGTGCGAAAAGCCGCCCGCCTCCGATTTGATCTCTGCGGTGAGATAGACGGAATAGCCGTCGCTGTAAATCTCGGAGGCGGTGACGGTGACGCCGTTTGACGCCGCACGGTAAACGCCGCTGTCCGTGCCCTTCGCCGCGTCCGCCTGCCGCTGCTGGTTCGCATCCGCGGGGGCGTTTTCCGGGACATCCGGCAGGACGGTTACGTTTTTGTAATCGCCGGAGTAGGTCGCGTCCCCTGCCACCTGCTCAAAAATGTGCCCGATGAGCGGCAGTTTTGCCGCGGCTACCGGATTGGCGAAGGAGAAAACCGTGGCTGCCGCCACCAAAACGCCTGCGGCAGCGGCTGCCTTTACGGCTGTATTGCTCTTATTTTTCTGATTCCTTTTCATAATTTGAACTTCCTTTCTCTGCGCGGATACGCGCTCGATCTGCGCGAGCGTATCCGTATACTTTTCCCACACGTCACAGGGAACCTGCACATCCTTCCGCAGCCCGCCGATAAAATCCTCATATTTTTTCACAGATCAGCCCTCCCTTTCCCTGTGTGTAAAAGCGTTCCATTTTTTTGCGCGCCGACGACATGCGTTCCTTGACGGCGCTCTCGCTGATGCGAAGGATTTCTGCGATCTCGCGGATGCGAAAGCCCTCCACGTAGTAGAGCACGATGACCGTGCGCTGCTTTTCGTTCAGGCGCTGCAAAAGCTCCATCCATTCCGCGTTTGCGTAGGCGTCCTCCTCAGCTCCTTCCTCTGGCAGCAGGGCGTCAAACACAAAGCGGCTCGCCTTTCGCCGGATGGTGTTGCAGTGGTTGATGAGAATCCGCATGAGCCATGTCTTAAAATAGCGTTCGTTTTGCAGCGTGCCGAGCTTTTCCCAGCAGCTGAGCGCCGTCTCCTGCATGGCGTCCGCCGCGTCCTCGTCGTTTTTCAAAATTGCCTTCGCGACCTTGTACAGGCTTTTTCCATGCCGCTGCATCAGCTCGGAAAACGCGGCCACGTCATGTAATTTCGCTCTTTGAATGAGTTCCTGTTCGTTTTCCATTTCGTGTTCCATCGTGAAGCGGGGTGCCTCCTTTCTGTTCGCAGTAAATATAGTTTACCACGAAATCATTTGTCAGAACTATTCCGGAATAATTTCTTTTTACACTTATTAGACGTGTGGGGAAGGAAAAAGGTCAGAAAAATTTTTTGGTTGTGCGGGGATGGGAAAGAGCGTTATAATGAAAACAGGTAAAAAATTTATATGAGCGAAAAAGAAAAAGGACGATAGAAATGAAAGACTTTTCCCATTGGAAAGAGTATGAGGGAGCGTCGGAGGGAAGCGGGCGGAGTGAAAAGAAATGGTTAATTCATCCTGACACCGATCAGACCGGGTTGTTTAAATTTAAAAAGGATGAGGGAACAACGGACCATGTATCGGAATGTATCGCAAGCGATCTGGCGCAGGTGATCGGAATTCCATGCGCACGTTTTGAGATAGGAACGTTTTGCGGCCGGGAAGGTTCCATGAGTTATAATATTGTGGAGCATGAGGGCATGACGTTGATTGAGGGAATCTATTGTATTAGTTTGAAATATCATGATTTTGATGTTGAAAAGCTGATGGATACAAAAACTGGCGAGAAATATTCACTTGAAATGATAAAAAACGTGTTGGAAGAATT
>CAMTZV010000283.1 GCA_947086625.1 uncultured bacterium
ACTGCGGGAAGCCTGTAATTTGAGCGGTATTTCCAAGCACTTATGGATTGGGACAGTAAACCTTCTGGTGCGAATGAGCAGCGCCGGATCTGACCGGAGCATTACTTTCAGAAAAAATACTTTTTGTTACCGACATAAATTGACAGATTGCTTATGGTTCACCTCTTATAATAGCGTTAGTTCGTTAAGGAGGGACAAGAATGGACAAATTCAATGTAGCAATCGCAGACGATAACGAGAAAATGTTGAGATTACTTGGAGATATAGTGGCGAAGGATGCCGAGTTAGAGGTGGTTGGAACCGCGAAAGATGGCGTAGAGGCATATGAGCTGATCAAAAATAAACAGCCGGATGTGATGCTTTTAGACATTGTGATGCCCAAGCTTGACGGTTTGAGTGTTTTGGAGAAGATGAGTAAGGATCACAGCTTAAAGAAAAAGCCTGCTGTCATCATCATAAGCGCGGTCGGTCAGGAGAGCATTACGGAGGATGCCTTTCACAAGGGCGCCGATTATTTCATTATGAAGCCCTTTGAAAACGACGTAGTGATCCGGCATATCAAACGTCTGCGGGATAACCGCAACCGCCGGGGCACAGAGGTGCGCACGACGAACGCATACGAGAAGGTGCCAGACCCGGATGCGCACGACCTGGAGGCGGACGTGACGGATATCATCCACGAGATCGGCGTTCCGGCACACATCAAGGGTTATCAGTATTTGCGTGAGGCGATTATGATGTCAGTGGAGGACATCGAGATGCTTGGCTCTATTACAAAAATTTTATACCCGACGATCGCAAAAAAGTTTCAGACGACGCCAAGCCGCGTAGAACGTGCGATCCGTCATGCGATTGAGGTGGCATGGAACCGCGGAAAAATGGATACGATTGACGAGCTTTTTGGCTATACGATCAACAACGGAAAGGGAAAGCCTACAAATTCCGAATTTATTGCGCTCATTGCAGACAAAATCCGGCTGGAATATAAGCGCTGAATGGTGTATACTGTATTTACAGTTATGGAAATACACTACACAGGAGAAAAGCATGAAAAAGATTTTATTTGTGGCTTCAGAGGCTATCCCATTCATCAAGACCGGAGGGCTTGCAGATGTGACCGGTTCCCTGCTGCGCTATATTGATCGGCAGGAATACGATGTGCGTATCATCCTTCCAAAGTATGCTTGCATGGACGAGAACTGGAAGCGAAAGCTGAAATTCCATTCCCATTTTTATGTGTCGCTCGGCTGGCGCAACCAGTATGTCGGTATATTGGAGACTGTTGAGGACGGTATCCATTATTATTTTGTGGATAACGAATACTATTTCGCTGGTCCGCAGCCCTACAACCAGCTCCACGAAGACATCGAAAAATTTGCGTATTTTTCCAAGGCGGCGTTAGCGGCGGTGGACATGATCGATTTTGTGCCGGACGTGATTCACTGTCACGACTGGCAGACCGCTATGGTTCCGGTGTTTTTGAAAGCGTTTGCAGAAGATTATCCGCTTTTGCGCCGGACAAAGACGGTGTTGACGATCCATAACCTGCGCTTTCAGGGGCGCTGGCTCATGGATGCGATCAAAAATCTGACCGGGCTGCCGGATTCCTGTTTTACACCGGACGGGATGGAATCCTACGGCGAGGCGAATTTTTTAAAAGGCGGAATCGCGTATGCCGATGCAATTACCACGGTCAGCCCCACCTATGCGCTTGAGATCATGACCAGAGAGGGCGGCGAGAGCCTTGACGGCCTGCTCTACGCGCGAAAGAACAGCCTTTATGGCATTATTAACGGCGTGGACAGTGCGGAATACGATCCGAATCATGACATGTATCTTGTACGCAATTTCGGCATCCAGGATATGGAAGAGGGAAAGACGGCAAACAAGGCGGCTTTACAGCGCGAGTTGAATCTCACTGAGGATACGGAAACGATCATGATCGGAATGGTCACGCGCATTACCGATCAGAAGGGTTTTGATCTGATCGGGTGTGTGCTCGATGAGCTGCTTTCACATGCGCGGGTACAGCTCGTAGTGCTTGGCACAGGAGAGGAGCGCTATACAAATATGCTCCGGGGCTTCGCAGACAAATATCCGGACAAGCTCTCTGCCAACATCTGTTACTCCGAGCAGCTGGCGCACCGGATTTATGCGTCGTCCGATGCGTTTTTGATGCCATCGCTTTTCGAGCCATGTGGTTTAAGCCAGCTCATGAGCTTTTGCTACGGCACGCTGCCCATCGTGCGTGAGACGGGTGGGTTGAAGGATACGGTGCTGCCTTACAACGAGTACGACCACACGGGTACCGGTTTTTCCTTTGCAAACTTTAACGCGCAGGAGATGTTACAGACGATCTACTATGCAATGCACATTTATTATGACGCCCGGGAATCGTGGAACGAAATGGCAAGGCGGGACATGCGGCTCGATTTTTCGTGGAAGAAATCGGCCAGGGAGTACGAAAAGGTTTACGAGCGTCTGTCATAGATAAAAGCGGCCTTTTCCCGGGAGAAAAAGTAGACGGTGTCGGAGAGGATCTGAGCCGGAGGGATTTGGCTGCCGTTGACGGAGCGCACGAGTGCGCAGAGGCGTTCGTCGGCATTGCGGCTGTTGGTTGGAAGGAGCAGGACCTCATGGATGCTGCTCGGCAGGACGTACAGATCTGCGGAAACGCTTTCTGCGAACTCCTGTAACAGAGACGGGTAAAACATGCAGGAGGCGCCGTGGGTCTGAGTCTCGTTTGTCAGCACATACAGGGAGGAGGACTCTCGCCCGAAGGAGTCTGGGAGCAGCCGACTGAGCGCGGGATTGCAGGAGACGAGGTCGCGCAGAGCGTCGGTAAGCGGTTGGATATAGGCGGGAAGCAGACGCGGCGTATTGATCAGCGCCTGTTTTTTCACGGTGTCGGCGTCGACGTTCCAGAGACGCAGGTGCTCCCGATGGATCAGAGCAGTGGAGTCCTGACCGTTTTCCATGCGGATGAGGCAGCAGAAGACAATGGCGAGGTCCAGATAACGGATGTGCACAAGATCGGACAGACGCAGAGCATTTTTTTCATAGTTTACGACCTGGAAGATGAGGTTCTCCCTTGCTTTTTCAAAATCCGTGAAACGGTTTGCGTCTACGGGGTGGTTGAGCCGCGATTCCAGAAATACGTCGTAGACGATGCTGCAGAGCTCGTCCATGGATGCGCCCTCCCGGGTGTAAAGTCGATAATAATCTTCCAGATAGATGAGAGGCGCAAGGTTCGTGTGCGGCTCGCGGATGATGAGAGCCTCCTGCGAGATGCCGTTGTTTTTCACAACCGTCTGGGTCGAGATGGACGTGCCCTCCGAAAAGAGCGGAAGAAGCTGGGTTCGAAGTGTTTGTAAAAATTCGTTGTAGTTCATGAAATACCCCCTTGGCAGTATACCGGGCAGAAGGTGGCGGAAAAACGTATATACAGGAAATCGGTCAAACATGGCGGGAGGTACAGAATGCGTACATCCTGCTATTTCGTCAGAAATGAAAAGAATCATCGAAAAAAATAACCACGCAAATCGAAAGTATGTTTGCGTGGATTAACTGTAGCATAAAATATATGACAATGCAATTAGCAAAGTTGTTGAATTTTCAGCAATGCGAACCGGCAGGATTACCAAAAAGTGAGGTTCAGATTTGGCTAAATTGACGAACAGGATCGAACTCAATTATTCAGCGGGTCGATGACCGTCAGACGACAGCGGGCAGGGGCAGTGCGGTAGAGTTCCATGAGCATTTCCCAGAGCATATGTACCTTGCTGCTCACGTAGGCATCGGCCTCAACGGCATACGGGGCCAGCTTT
>CAMTZV010000284.1 GCA_947086625.1 uncultured bacterium
AAAAACGCCTCGTAGCTCGCACGCTCCTTCTCCCCGATGGAAAGGGTCAGCGCACAGTCCGGCCAGTGCGTCTTGATCTGTGTGATAATCGATATCATCCGCTTATCCGTAAAACAGGGATCCTCGCCGCCCTGCAGGACAAACGTGCGAAAGCCCAGCCGATAGCCCGCTGCGCAGCAGCTTAAGATTTCCTCCTCGCTCAGCCGGTAGCGCTCGGCATGTGCCGCGCTTCTGCGGATGCCGCAGTAATAGCAGTCGTTTTTACAGTAGTTCGTAAACTCGATCAGCCCCCGCATATAGACCGCCTTGCCGTAGATGCGTTCACGCACCGCGCGCGCCCGCGCAAACAGGTATGCGTCGTCCGCCAGCTCCGACTCTGTGATGAGCGCCGCGAGCTCCTCCCGCGGCAGGATATGATGTTTTTCCAGCCTGTCAATCTGTTCCCGTCTGTCCATCCGTCCCTCCGCCGTATCAAATCATTCCCGTCCGCGCAGATCGCCGCCTCGTCCACAGCCGTCACGCAAAATATGCGTCGATCAGTCCCGGAAACACCGAAAGCGCGCGCTTTAAAATGCCGTTCATCTGTGCGATGGCCGTCCCGTAATTCGTGACTGCCACACCCTGCGCACGCGCGCCTTCCATGCGGGCGCGCACTTCCCGTTCCGTCAGCATACAGCCGCCGCAGTGGAGCACGAGGGCATACTCGTTCAAATGCCCGGGAAAGTCCTTGCCCGAGGCAAATTCCAGGCAAAGCTCCTTTCCCGTATACTTTTTCAACAGGCGCGGGAGTTTCTCGGTTCCGATGTCGCCGCACTGCCTGTGGTGCGTGCAGCCCTCGCAGATGAGCACGCGTTCGCCGTCGCAAAGCGCGTCCAGCTTTGCCGCGCCCTCAACCGCCAGTGCAAGAAAGCCCTTGTGACGCGCCATCAAAATTGAAAATGATGTCAGAGGCACCTCGCCTGGCACCGCCGCTGCGACCTTGTGAAACGCCTGCGAGTCGGTAATCACCATGGCGGGCGGCGCGGGAAGCTGCGCAAGCGTCTGCGCTACCGCATCCTCCTTCACGACGAGCGCGCGCGCATCCGCATCTAAAATATCCCGTATCGTCTGCTGCTGCGGCAAAATCAGCCTGCCCTTTGGCGCCGCCGCGTCGATCGGGACGACTAAAACGAGCAGCTCGCCCGGCTTAACCAGATCTGCGACGAGCGGGGGCGCCGCTTCCTCCACGCTTGCGAGCGCGCCGATCGCGCGCTTTAGCTCATCGATGCCCTGACCGCTCTTTGCGCTCACCCAGAGCTGGCGTTCAATCTGTACGCCCGGAAGCTCCGTGGCAGGCACGCCGAGATCGGATTTGTTCCACGCGATGAGATACGGCAGGCGCCGCTCCTCCATGAGTGCGAGCAGCGCGCGGTCGGCCTCCCGTGCCCCGGCCTCAGCGTCGATGACGAGCACGGCGACGTCGATGTCGCGCAGCACCCGTCTTGTGCGCTCCACGCGCTTTTCGCCGAGCGCACCCGCATCGTCAAAGCCGGGCGTATCCACGATCACGACCGGCCCGACAGGAAGCAGCTCCATCGCCTTTTTGACCGGGTCGGTCGTCGTTCCCGCCGTATCGCTTACGACCGATAGCTCCTGCGCCGTCACCGCGTTGACAAGGCTCGACTTGCCCGCGTTGCGGCACCCGAAAAAACCGATGTGAACGCGCTCGGCGCTCACGACATCATTCATGCTCATACGCTCCCTCCCTCTGTTTTGTCTTTTTCACACCCATTTTAGCACAAACGGCCAGAAATTCAAGAGCGGTCTCCCGTGCCCGTGAATAGCAACCATTGTCTTTTCCGGAAGGATGTGATATTATGAGTGAAGAAATGGAGGGGTTACAGATGGGTCTTGTTGTAAACGAATCAGCCGAAAATTATCTGGAGACGATTTTGATTCTGAGCAAACGGCTTCCGGTCGTGCGCTCCGTTGATATTGCAAACGAGCTGAATTATAAAAAGTCGAGTGTCAGTATTGCGATGAAAAACCTCCGGGAAAAGAAACATATCACCGTGACAGATGCCGGGTTTATCTACCTGACGGACGAGGGACGCGCCATCGCCGAGATGATCTATGAGCGGCACGAGTTTTTGACTTCCTATTTAATGAGCATCGGCGTACCCGAGCAGATTGCCTGCCGGATCGAGCATGTGATCAGCAAGGAGAGCTTTGAGGCGATGAAACAGCATATTAAGCTTTGACGAAAAGGAGCCGGAAATTCCCGGCTCTTTCTTCTTTGTATGTGTTTGTATGTGCTATTTTGTATGTGCCATGTCGGCCGTGAGCCTTCACGTTTCCTTATTTTTCAATATCCGGTTGATATTGATGAGAAACAGTGTGCTCGCGGTGAGCGCCGACAGGATATCGGAGACCGGCTCCGCATAGTAGACGCCCATGACGCCAAAGCGGTGGGGCAGGATAATGGCAAGCGGGATGAGCAGGATGATCTTTCGCAGCACGGCGATAAACAGGGAGATTTTTGCCTGTCCGAGCGCGACAAACGTCGGCTGGATGCCGTTTTGCAGTCCAAATACAAGCATACCGAGCATAAACACCGGCATCACCTCGCCAACCAGCGCGATCAGCGGCTGTTCGTTCGTGAACATCCCCGCAAACACTGTGGGAAAGAGGATCGTACCAAGCGTCGCGAGCGTTACGAATGCGTAGGTCGTCCCGATCATGCGCCGGTACGTGCCGCGCACCCGCCCGTAATCGCCCGCGCCGTAGTTGTAGCTGATGATCGGCTGGACGCCCTGGGTAAAGCCCTGCACCGGAGCCGCGATCATCTGCATGATACTCTGGATGATCGTGAAGGAGCCGACGTAGAGGTCGCCGCCGTACATGGACAGGCCGCGGTTGATGACGATGCTGATGAGGCTTTCGGTGGACGACATGATAAACGGAGAGACACCCAGCGCGACGATATCCCCGATTTCTTTTTTGCGCGGACGGATGAGCGCAGGGCGCAGCGTCAGCGACGCGCCTTTGTTTGTCAGCGTGAAAACGACCCAGAGCGCGCTCGCCGTCTGTGAGATGACGGTGGCGATCGCAGCGCCCTGCACGCCGAGCCCAAACACAAAAATAAAAACCGGATCCAGAATCAGGTTTAACACCGCGCCGATCCCGACCGAAAACATGGCGGTGACGGATTTCCCCTGTGCAATGATGTACTGGTTCAATCCCATATATAAGAGCACCGAAAGCGTTCCGATCAGATAAATGCTGATGTAGGAGTCGGCGTAGCCGATTGTGGCATCACTCGCGCCGAACATGCGCAGCAGAGGGCGCTTCCACAAATAGAAAACGGCCATGATGCCGAGTGCAAAGCACGCCAGCAGAAACACGCCGGTTCCAAGAATCTGCTCCGCCTCCCTGCGGTCCCTCTTTCCGAGCGCAATGGCGGCCAGCGGCGCGCCTCCGGCTCCCACGACCATTGCGAATGCCGAGACAAATGTGATGATCGGGAAGGTCAGTCCGACGCCCGTCAGTGCGTCGGCGCCCACGCCGGGGATATGCCCGATGTATATGCGGTCGATGATACTGTACAAAATATTGATTACCTGCGCAATGATGCCCGGCACCGCCATCCGCACCATCAGTCCGGTGATCGGTTTATATCCAAGCTCTGCCTGTTTGCTTTCTGCATTTGTCGTACTCATTTTTTTTCGCTCTTTTCTTTTTTCAAAATATTCTTTCAAAATATTTCATGTGCCGTTACCCTCGATTGACAGGGGCACACAAGCCTTAAAGCGGGCCATGCGCGGGGATCAGGATG
>CAMTZV010000285.1 GCA_947086625.1 uncultured bacterium
AAGCGCGCCGTATGCACGTAGTACATCAGCTCCTCGAGCGAGTAGATATTCACTTTTCCGCTCTCGATGTAAAAGGGGGCGTCTGCCCTTGGGCTTTTACACAAAATCAACTGTCCCATAGACTTCCTTTTTCAAATAAGCTTCGCATCTGCGCGCTACAAAAGCAGCTCGTACTCCCACTTTTTTCCGGAGCCGGGTACAAGCTCTCCAAGCCCCACGTCCGTCAATGTCATCTTCACCTCGTGGTCGGAGCAGGGAGCCGCCTCAATGGCTATGCGGCTCGTACGGTTCTCCCGCTTTGGCAGCGCCGCCAGCTCCACCGCCTCGATACGCGCCTCCCGGCTGTCGGGCTGCTGGATCCAGAAATCAATCGTCGCCGTTCCGTCGATGATGACCTCACAGCTTCCCTTCGCCTCAAACCACGGCACGCCAGCCGTGACAAGCGTGTGGAACGAAAGGCTGCCCCGCTCGTACACCTTTAAGCTGACATTGCTCTTCATCTCATGCTCACCGATATAAACATAGTCGAAGGCGCCCTCATCAAGGCGCATCGCCGCATAGCAGGCACCCTTGGAAAAAAGGTTTTTTCCGAGAAACACCCTTCGGCCCTGACAAAGAAGCTTTAACGATTCCTTCATCCACCCGCTCTCAAAGCCGTCCCCGACCAGATAGATCATCGAGACGATCTGCCTGCCCAGCGCCTGCGGGATAATGCGGCAAAACAACGCGTCCGCCTCCTCCGCCTCAAAGCCGTAGCGCTCCTCCCGGATCGCAAGGAGCTGCGGGCGCGAGCGTTTTTTACACTCCAGACACCAGAACTGCATCTTTCTGGCGCGGTACTCAAACAGGCCCATATCGTGAAACCCGCCGTTTCCCGGCTGGCTGCTCCCGTAATAAAAAAAGCTCTGCTTATGATCCAGAAAATGCACCTTTGCCCCGGAAAGCCGCATCGCGTCTGCGGTCTCCCGCAGCGTGTTTATGACGGGCACATCCAGCGTGCGCGTCGTGATGACAAGCCGTGCGAGCGTGGCTTTCGGACCCAGACGCCCCGCCAGCGCCACCATTTTTTTCAGAAACATCGCCAGCAGATCCGAGAACGCGTAGAGCGTTTCCCCCATCTGCACCTGCTCGCCCCGGCACGCACGCTCAAACAGATGCTCCTCGCAGTGCCCAAGCCCGGCCTTTGCGATGCGGCGCGCCTCCTCGCCAAACGCCCAGCCGTTTCCGTCACGCTTTAAACACACCGCCGTCGGGATCGAAAAGATCTCACTGCCGGCCAGCGGGCTCACCGTCTCCGGCTCGCCCTTTCCGTAAGCGTAGCTCACCATCGCCACATCGTCATCCAGATCAATCCCAACGTATATTTTTTTTCCCGAATCCTCTGCTCCCATAACAACACTCCTAAATCACGCGGAACAGCCGTGCTGTCAGCCCGTCGTACGCCTGATAGCGTCCCATCTGCATCTGAAGCCTGGCCGCTTCACCCGCCCGCGCGCAGCCGACCATCTCCTTTAGACGCGCATAGCGGTTGTCCGCCCCGTCCGGGCTTGCGGCCGGCTCCGCCAGATGGCTCTCCGTAATATTTTCCATCCGCTCGCTCTTCTCGGAAATAAAATATTCGAGCTGCTCGTCTCCCGCAAGACGCATACTCCACAGATAAATGTTCGCAAGCGCAGGCTTTAGCTCTATTCGCTTAAAATCCCCGCCCGACCCGCGGATGCGGTAGCTTAACCACACTCCGGATTCGTGGATCGCGGCACGGTACTCCACAACACACAGGTCGTAAAGGTGGTGACGGATCAGAAGCTTTTTCGGAAGCTTTAAAAAGCAGGCGAAAAATAAGCCCTTTCCGGTGTATTCGTCCAGCATATCGTCCACAAACCGTTCCTGCTCGCCGGTCAGCGCCGAAAGCCCCGTATAATAGTCCAAAAGTGCCAGCCGCAGATACGCGTTCGCCCTCGGGTTTTTCAGCGTCGCCTGCTCCAGATACGGGTACAGCTCCCGCTCCACCACCAGGTGGTTGACAAAGACCTCGTAGGAGAAATACGTCAGATACGCTATGCGCACCTGCTCCCGGCCCTGATGCGCGCAGTAATCCGCAAACACCTTCTGCACATCCGGCGTAAACGCCGCGCAGAACACCATCTGGATGAGCAGGCGCTCCTCAAGCTCCAAAACCGGAATCTGCTGCTTTAGCGCCTCCTTCCAGATGTCCACCATGCGCGCCGCAGGTCCCTGATAGTAGCTGCAAAGGTACTCCAAAATGGGACGCTTCGCACCCCCAAGCAGGAAGCAGCGAACGCAAAAATAGAGCAAATGCTCGTCCTCCTGCATCTGCTGGGCCTGCAGCTGTGCGATGACGACCTGCTGCAGCGCCTCGCCGGGAAGCTTTCCGACGCCGTACTGCACGAGAAACGTCCACGCCTCCCGATACATCTGAAGCTGAATCAGCGATTCCAGATAACGGTCTCTTGCGTTGCGGGGCAGCTTTCCGAAATCGATTTTCAAAATATACTCGCGGATATCTCCGGCGAAGCCCTCGCCGCGGCAATACTCCAAAAAGCCGGGACTGATCCTGCACTTAAAATCATCCGAAACCGCCTCGGAGTGCACGAGCGTGCGCGCATAGCCCGCCATGCGCGCATCCATGTGCAGAAGGCGCGTCTTACCGTTCATATGATGCAGCACGTAGGGAATCTCCTGCGGCGCAAGCTCCAGACATTTTCGAATATATTTTCCGGGATTCATCAAGCGCTCCATCTGTGTCTCGGAGGAGAGCGCGTAGCGCCTTCCGCATGCATCCTGCAAAAGGATCACATAATTGCCCGGATAAACCGGAAAATACGCCTGATGGCCCGTGAGCGGGTAGACGCGCGGCTGCTTCAAATTTTCCTGCTGGACGATCACATGCGTCACAGACTCCTCCAGACAGGTAAATTTGTTTACATACAAAATGCGCGAAAGCGCGCGTGCCAGCTCTTCGGTCAGCGGCATATATTCCAGCACATGCGCATAGACAACCGCCAGATTGTCGTCCATATGTCCCGCCAGCATCTGCGTCTGCGCAAAATCTTGCATAATCTGTCGGTAACGCTCATACACGGCGGGCTGCGCCTCGCGGTTCGAGATAATGTTGACGTAAAGTACCGCCTTCTGCCGGTAGCTTAACCGGTTGCTGTACTGAAAATAAAGCTGGACGGACTTCGGGAGCTTTCGCACCTCGCGCGCGTCCAGCGACGCCATAAACGCCTCGTAAAGTCCCGTGATCTGCAGATCGTGCTCGATCGCCAGCTCATACCAGGCGTGGGTATCCGCTCCGAAGCGCTCCCCCTTGATGCGGTAGGCGACAAGCCCCGCGAGCATTTCCGCCTCCGGGTATGCGTTGTAGCACGCCACTAAAATCTCGTCCAGTATCCACGTATAGCTCTTCACGCTGATCGCACGGCGCACGATCTGCTCCGTCAGATCCCGCGTCAGACGTCCGTGCCTGCAGATCCATTTCAGGACGTGCAGCTCAAATTCTCCGATGGCAAGCAGCAGATACGGCTCCTGCTCATAGATGTCCGCGGCCCGCGCATAGAGAAACGGGCTCGCCAGCCCCTGCATATACCACTGCTCCATAAGCTTGAGCTGTCTGCCGGACACCTCCGGCGAGCGGTCCGCGATCTGCATGATAATAAACCGCATCCACACGTCCTCGTGATTTGCGCGGTAAATCTCACGAATCTTCTGGTAGAGCTTCTCCAAAAGCTTCGGCTCCTTTTCCGTGACAGAGCACAGATACAGGAAAAAAGCCCACTCTCTGCTTTCATC
>CAMTZV010000286.1 GCA_947086625.1 uncultured bacterium
ATAACCGTGCGCACGATCAGCTCGTAGACGCCGTCGCCGATATAGGCCAGCGTCAGGGCGCTCACCGTGCGCACGTCGGCCTCTTTTTCGATGCCAAACTGTTCCCTGATATATGTGTTTAAGCCCGTTTCCATTTTACGCCTTCTCTGGTATCCTCCAGAATAATGCCGCGGCTCTTTAACTCGTCGCGGATCTCGTCCGCCCGGGCGAAATTTTTCGCCTTCTTCGCCGCGGTGCGCTCGCCGATCATCGCCTCGACCCACTCTCTCGTCTCCTGATCGATCGATTCCTCCTGCTCCAAAAGAATGCCGAGCACGTCGCAGAGCAGCTTCAGCCGCTCGTAGAGCTTTTGCAGAAGCTCGCTGCTGCGCGCCGCGCCGGCGTTCGTGTTGATGAATTTTACAAGCTCAAACACGGCCGAAACGGCGTCTGCGGTGTTCGCGTCGTCGTCCATCGCCGCCTCGAATTTTTCCACATACGCTGCGCTCTGTTCAAAGAGCGCCCGCTCCTCGTCCGTCATCGCCTGCGCATTTGCCGCCTCCATCTGCCTTTGCAGCGTATCCCCCGCGGTTTTGATGCGCGTAAGGCCGTTCTTTGCCGCCTCCATCAGATCGGCCGAAAAGTTTAGGGGGCTTCTGTAGTGCGCGCTCAGCATGAAAAAGCGAAGCACCTGAAGGTCATATTTTTCCGCGATGTCGCGCACCGTGAAAAAGTTGCCGAGCGATTTCGACATTTTCTGGTTGTTGATATTTAAAAATCCGTTGTGCATCCAGTATTTCGCGAACGGGACGCCATTTGCCGCCTCCGACTGCGCGATCTCGTTCTCGTGGTGCGGGAAAATGAGATCCTCGCCGCCCGCGTGAATGTCGATCGTGTCGCCCAGATAGCGCTTGGACATGACCGAGCACTCGATGTGCCAGCCGGGCCGTCCCTCGCACCACGGCGACTCCCAGAAGATCTCGCCCTCCTTTTTCGGCTTCCAGAGCACGAAGTCCAGCGGATCCTCCTTCAGCTCGCCCGTGACCCTGATATCCCGGTGCCCCGCCTGTAAATCGTCCAGATTTTTGTGCGAGAGCTTCCCGTACTCCGCAAATTTGCGCGTGCGGAAATAGACGGTGCCGTCCGCCGCCGCGTACGCGTAGCCCTTCTCGATCAGCGTGGAAATCATGTCGATCATGCCCGCGATCTCGTTTGTCGCCAGCGGGTGCGTCGTCGCGGGCATCACGTTCATGCCTTCCATGTCCTTTTTGCACTCCGCAATGTAGCGCTCGGAAATCACGGACGCGTCCACGCCCTCCTCGTTCGCCTTTTTGATGATCTTGTCGTCCACATCGGTAAAGTTGGAGACAAAATTCACGTCGTAGCCCCTGTACTCCAGATAGCGGCGGAACGTGTCAAAGACGATCATCGGGCGCGCGTTGCCGATGTGGATCAGGTTGTAGACGGTCGGCCCGCAGACGTACATGCGCACCTTCCCCTCCTCGATCGGGACAAAGTCCTCCTTTTTTCCTGTCATTGTATTATATATTTTCATGGCGTTATCCTCCCGTTGCATGATTGATTCTTTCAAAGCAAAGTCCGGGCAGCAGGCCCGGTTTTATCTCACTCACGTTTTTTACATCCCCCACAGCCCTCACAGCCTCCGACGGGCGCACTCGCCTCGTAGAGCCCCGCCAGCGTGCACACGGCCTGCGCCGCGATGCCCTCCTGCCTTCCGGTAAAGCCGAGGCGTTCCTCGGTCGTCGCCTTGACGCTCACCTGCCCGATCGAAATCTGAAGCGTATCCGCGATGTTCTCCCGCATTCTCTGAAGGTGCGGCATGAGCTTCGGCTTCTGGGCGATGATCGTCGCGTCGATGTTTCCGACCGCGTAGCCCTCCGCAAGCAAGAGCTCCCCCACATGGGCGAGCAACCGCAGGCTGTCCGCGCCCTCGTAAGCCGGGTCGCTGTCCGGGAAATGCTGCCCGATATCCCCCAGCGCCGCCGCGCCAAGCAGCGCGTCCATGACGGCGTGCACGAGCACGTCCGCGTCCGAATGGCCGGCAAGCCCAAGACTGTGCGGGATCTCCACGCCGCCCAGAATGAGCTTCCTGCCCTCTGTTAATCGATGCACATCATATCCGGTTCCTACACGCATATCGTTCCTCCATATCAAACGCAGGCCGCCCGCTCTATCGCGCCGGGCATCCGCTCAGCGCACGCCGTCGTCCCTTTGCACATCCCGGTAGTGCGCCAGCACCATCATCGCGATCTGAAACGTCATCGCGTCGTCAAAGCGGCGGATATCCAGCCCGAGCAGCTTTTCGAGCCGCTCCAGACGGTACACAAGCGTATTTCGATGTAAATAGAGTTGACGCGCCGTCTCGGAAATATTCAGGTTATTCTCAAAAAATCTGCGGATCGTCACCTGCATCTCCTCGTCAAGCTTCTGATCCGGCAGGTTTTCCCCGAACACCTCCTGCAAAAACAGCTCGCACAGATCACGCGGCAGCTCATAGATGAGCCGCGCAATGCCAAGCCTTGCGTAGGCCGCCACCTCCCGCGGCTCCTGAAACAGCCCCGCAATGCGAAGCGCCAAAGCCGCCTCCCGCTTCGCGTCAGGCAGCTCCGCGAGCGTCTCCTTTTGCGTGCTGTAGCCCACGCGCACCTTGAACATCAGCTCGGAGAGCATCATATCGACCGCCGAGAGGGCATCGCTTCTCGCCTGCTGTGCCGTCACGCCCTTCTCGTACGCCTTGATCCGCACCAGATGCATCTCGTCCTGCAGGAACAGTACATCCTGCTTTCCGTCCGCGAACGCGCTTGCGAGCATCCGAAGCGCCCCCGCATCCGCAAGCGGCTGTGAGAGCTCAAACAGATAAAACACGCGCGGCGCATCCTTCAGCTTTACCCGCCCCGCCTGTTTGTACAGATCACCCGCGGAAATCTCGCCCGAGAGAAACGCCGCCGCAAACGCATTTTTATCCATATCCTTTTTGAGCGTGCCGAAAAAAAGCCGCAGCTCGCTCGCCGCCATGCGCCCCGGCAGGATAAGCGCCTCCCCGACGCCCTCCGCCGCGAGAAAGAGCATATCCCCCGCCGCCTGTACCGGGAACACCGTAGCGCCGCAAAGACGCCTTTCCTCCGGCTGCCCGGACAGCTGCAAAAGCTGCCGCGCAAGCTCCGAATCCGCCGCAAGCGTACCCGCCACATAGTCCGAGGACGCCTCGTAGAGCGCAAAGCGCACCCCCGAGATCGCCGTCAATTCCTCCAGGATCTGCTGCAATTTTTTATGCATAGTCACCGCCCATTTCCGCAATCCAGACCGGTTTTTCCGCCGGTTTCCGCCCGGCTCGAAGCTCCGGCGTCTACACGCTCATCTGCGCGATCGTATCGATCAGCCGCCTCGTGTCGTCCCAGCCGAGGCACGGGTCGGTGATCGATCTCCCGTAAATCATATGCTCCCCGATCGGCTGGCTGCCCTCCTCCAGATAGCTTTCGATCATAAGGCCCTTCACCATGACGCGCATATCCTCATTATGCTGCCGGTTGTGCAGGATTTCCTTCGCGATGCGGATCTGCTCCTTATACTGCTTGTCGGAGTTGGAGTGGTTTGTGTCCACGATGACGGCCGGATTTGCAAACGCATCCCCGCCGTAATCCCGGATGAGCCGCATCATATCCTCGTAGTGGTAGTTCGGATGGCACTCGCCCTTGCTGTTCACAAAGCCGCGCAGAATGCAGTGCGCCAGCGGATTGCCGCTCGTGCTCACATTGTAGCCGCGGTAGATAAACGAGGACGCGT
>CAMTZV010000287.1 GCA_947086625.1 uncultured bacterium
CCGAATGCGCAAACGCAAACCGCTCCTGCCCGATGATCTTTTCGATACATCTGCCCTCTGTTTCTTTGAAGCGTCTAATCATACCGCGATTTCCTCCGTCATATATTTCGTACAAAGAAAGTATACATGGTCAGCAATTTTCTCCACATCGCATGCGGGCAATTTTATTCCCGCCTTTTTCCATGATTCTTTTTCCTTTATCCCCTGTAATGTCAGTTCCATCGTTCATTTCTCCTTCTTCGTTTCGGAATTGAAATTTTTGTTTACGAAGTACGCGGTATTTCTCCCGGCCTCCGCTCCCACCTCGTTGTACGCCTGCTGGTAATAGTGAAATTCGTCCTTCATCAGCCCGCGCTCCTTCATTTCTGCAAACGCCGTCGACACCATGACCACGTCCTCCCGCACAGAGGCGAGCACGTCCTGCGCAGCCATAATCTCACTGTAATCCTGCGGCCCCGCGCCGTTATAGTGTCCGATACGGATGAGAAAGCACGTCTCAACCCCGGCCCTTTTCATCTCCTCAAGCATGCGCTTAAATTGTTGCCGATACTGCTCTGCGGATGTGCCGAGATCCCCGTCCGTCTCTCCCTGGCACCAGAGCATATATTTGTGCCGGAGCTCATAGCCGTTTTCGTCCAGATACCGCACCGCATCGCGAAAACGCCCCATCGCATCCGTCAGAAACGCACCGCCCGGCTGCCACTGGGCGATCGCGCTCCCGCCCTTGGAGGCCGACACGCCAACAACCGGCACGCCCGTCTGCTCATAGTAGGCGTTAACAAACGCCGTGACGAGCGAGCCTGTTTTCATATTTCCGTCGTCGATGCCGTCCGAACGGTTCTCGCAGCACCCGAACGGTTCGACAATTGCATAAAGCCTCCCGGGCGCAGAGACGGCGCGGTACTCGTAGCCCGCGCCCTCGATTAAGGGCGGGACGCCCTGTGCACGCATCTTTGTCACAAGCCCCCGCCCCGCCATATTTGACTGTCCCATAAACAAAAACAAATCCACCTGCGCCTTTTCTTTTTTCTCAATCATCGTTTTTTTCCTCCATCAGCGCAAACAGCTCCTCATTTGTCAGATGATTTTCCATATTCATGACCAGCATGACGCGCCGGTCGCTCTCGGAATAGAGATAATCCCGCTGCCACGCGTAATAGTGCGGACCGTCCCCGAGCGCTCTGAGGTAGCTCATGAGACCCTCCAGCACCCACGCGGTCTGTTTGACGTCGGTCAGACATTCGTTCGCATAAAAGCCGTGCCATTTTCCGTGCTCACGCCGGTGCATCGCCCGCTCTGCCTCCAGATATTCCTTTCTCGCCTTCCCCGCCCTGTAAAACGCAGCCTGATAGTCCCCTGCAAGGCCTTTTTCAATACTCTCGCAGACGAGAAACGCCCCGGAAAGGCAATGGCTGTAAATCCTTGCCTGTAAATAGATCGAATCGCGGAACAGCTCTCTGGCCCTGCCCGCAAGTGCCGCATCCGTCTCCTCGCATTTTTCGACGTAGCCGCGGTAAACGGATGCCTTGCCGCAGATATTCCGGTACCAGCGCACCTGCGCATGCAGATCACACGCCGGCACGGCCCAGAAAAGCCCCTCGCATGAACGCTTTTCATCTTTCATATACTGGGTGATCAGCATACGCGCGACATGGTTTGTAAACTGTTCTCCCGCACGCTCATCCTCATGCTTTCCGTAGCAAACCGCATAATGCGGATACTCCGCGAGCCGCTGCGCGACCTGCGCGCTTTCCGGCACGCCGTAATATGCTTCCACATATTCTCTGCGGTGTGCCGCGATATCAATCGTCCCGGTTTTCCACATCTGCGCGATCAAGTCCAGAAAATAGACGTGCGGCTTTACGTTCGAGCAGTTCACAAGCCAGAAATCACCGCCGCCCCTTTCCAAAGCCTCCGTCAGCTCACGCTTTACCATCTCCGGGGCATTCGGGAGCATCGTGATGTGGTTGGCCGCCTGCAAATCATAAAAGGAGACATGATAATAAATCCCGTTCGCATCGTCCTTTTTCTGCGGCATCGAGCAGATGCGCGGGTTGTCGTTGCCCTGCCTCCTGCTCACCATCCTGCCGTAGCCGTTGTCCGCCCAGATTTTGATGACGTCGTCCGGCAGGCGCAGACAACCCTTCTGGTACAGCTCCATCGTCTCACCGTACAGGTTCGTGCAGCACACCGCGTCCCCATCCTCTGCCTTTACCATCTCGTACTGCTTTTGGATCAGCTCGCCCATCAGCTTACCCCGTGCCCGATCTGTCGCATAGCACGCGTCGTCCTCCCAGAACGGCTTGTCGCCCTGTCCCCGGAAGCCCAGATTCCAGATAATTTTCCTGCCCCTCTGGCGCTCGATCGCCTCCTGCCAGAGTGCGTGGAATTTTTCGGGGTAGAGATCATAGGATGCCGAAAGAGACGGGTAGGCCCGCGCAAACATCTCGGCTCCAAGCGGCTCCGCGTGGTGGTGCGTCACAATCAGCCCAATCCCGGCGGCCAGATCCGCATAGCGTCCCGCATTCTTATCCGTGCCCGGTATGACCATGTTTCCGCCGCAGCGCAGCAGCGCCTCAAACACCATCTCCCACGGCTTGTCCTGCTCGCGGTCTACGCTCCATGTGTGGAGCAGAACCTCGTCGTTTACAAACCAGCCCCTGTAGCGGACCTTATGCGGCACACTGCGCAGCTCAAAATCGTCCGCGAGCCGTATGTCCTCCCGCGGTACAGGCTTCTGGTCGTTCCAGAACCAGAACGCGTGAACGCCCAGCACCGCCCGGCTGATCTCGTAAAGCCCGTAAATAAACCCAAGCTCGTCCGCGGCAGAAACGACGAGTGCGCCATCCTCCGCGGCAATGCGAAAGCCCTCCGGCTCCATCCTCCTGGTCTTTAGCTCAATCCGGCTCCCCGGGCGTTCCCGCTCAAAAAACACCTTGCGGATATCCCGCTCCAAATGATCCGCCGCATGCCGCACGGCGGGAGGCAGACTGCCCGCCACTCTCGTCTGAAAATTAATTGTCAGCGCCATAACTGTTTTCGTCTCCTGTCTTTTTCCGACAGCAGCCCCATAGCCTGCTCCGGCCACCTTTGAAGCATTTTAAGTTGCTCCGTAAAGCCCAGTTTTTCACGTAATCCACCACGTGCCGTCCGCCGCCTGATACATCGAGCCACCCTCCACCGAGCCGATGCCCGGTCACCGGAGGGCGGGTTGAGTGTGTCTTTGCCGGGGACAGCCCGCCCGCTGGCAGCTGGGCAAACGCCACTACTGATTCTTATTCACAATCCGCGTCTCGCAGCTTCCCGTCTCGATCTCAATATAGCGCACAAACAAAGAAACCCTGTTATCCTCGTCCAGGCTGTTCCAGAGCATGTCGGTAAAGCTGTCAATATCGCCCTCCAGCTTCACCCACTCCGGCTCGCCCTCGAAGCTCGGGAGCGGATCGCCGTCGCTCCTGTAGGTGTGGATAAAACGCCCCTCGCCCGCCTTCGGGTGCTCGTAGGCAAAGGTATAGCGGTTGCAGCGCTCCGGGTCGCCGTTGTCACTCTTTAAAATCGACATTGCAAAATTAAAGGCGCCGTTTTGCACATGCATAATTCCGGAAATGCGCGGCGTATAGTTGGGCGCGTCCGGCTCAAACTCGCGGTTTCGAAGGGACTGCTCAAACGTCTGCTGCTTGTCCATCAGGTCGTAGACGGTATCCGTCTGATCGCCGTTGGTGACGATCGTCTTGTTGCCGAGCACGCGCACCGGCGCATAGATCACCAGGCTTGGATCCGTC
>CAMTZV010000288.1 GCA_947086625.1 uncultured bacterium
TTCGGCCATGCGGCGTTCGAGGGCGGCGCAGGTGGCGGCGGTTTTGATTTCTACCATATGGGGGATATCTTTGGCAGCTTCGGCGATATTTTCGGCGATCTCTTTGGCGGCGGCTTCGGCGGCAGCAGGCGGGCGAACAACGGCCCGATGAAGGGCGCGAGCATCCGCACGCAGGTGCGCATCACCTTCGAGGAGGCGGTGTTCGGCTGTAAAAAGGAGCTTGACCTCGTGCTCAAGGACGAGTGCCCGGACTGCCACGGAACCGGGGCGAAGCCCGGAACGAGCCCCGAGACGTGTACAAAATGCGGCGGCAGGGGCCAGGTGCGCATGACGCAGCAATCGCTGTTTGGCATGGTGCAGAACATCACGACCTGCCCGGACTGCGGCGGCACCGGAAAGATCGTAAAGGAGAAATGCCCGGGCTGCAGAGGCACGGGTTACTTAAGCAACCGCAAAAAGATCGAGGTCAGCATTCCGGCGGGCATTGACCACGGACAGAGTGTGCGCATCCGCGAGAAGGGTGAGCCGGGCACAAACGGCGGCCCGCGCGGTGACCTGTTAGTTGAGGTGCTGGTCAGCGCTCATCCGTTTTTACAGCGGAGGGACATGGATCTGTTCTCGACGGCGCCGATTTCCTACGCACAGGCGGCTTTGGGCGGTGAAGTGCGCATAGGGACCGTGGATGGCGACGTGATCTACGAGGTAAAGCCGGGTACCCAGACCGACACGCGCATCCGCTTAAAGGGGAAGGGTGTGCCCTCCCTGCGCAATTCCAATGTGCGCGGCGACCAGTATGTGACGCTTGTCGTACAGGTGCCGACCGGCTTGAACGCTGCGGCGAAGGACCTGCTGCGGCAGTTTGACGAGCAGACCGGAGGGTCGCTCACAAACCAGAACGGGGCGGCGGACGGCGAGCCGAAGCATAAGAAGCGGGGCTTTGGGAAGAAGAAATAAGACGGCGCGCCCCTCATCTCCTGCGCGATGTGCTCATTCATGCGAGCATGATTCGCACATTTGCTTGTCGATGGCTGAGCTTTGAATCAAGATATTGTGGCAATGAAATTTTTTGAGTTTTTTTGTCGCAATATCTTGATTTTTTGTGTCAGATATGGATATACTAGTCAAAGGTATGTAGATAAGTTTATGAAGGAGCGGTAGTATGTCGATGTCAATGGTTGTGCCTGAGACAGAGGATGAGATCATTGCCTTTCAGCGTTTGTTTTTTAAGAAGATGATCGAGATGGAGCATGACAGGCGCACGTTAAATGACGAGAAGAAGCGATTTGAGCTGCAGCGGGAGAAGCTCGAGCGGGAACGCAGGGACTTTCACAGGCAGAAGGAGGCGGCTGCGCGGTTTCGGGCGCAGGAGGAGCAGCTTCTTTTGATGAAGCAGAAGGTATTGGAGGACGAGCTGAAAAAGCTGGCGGATGAGAAGCAGTATCTGGAGCGTCAGCGGGAGTTTTACAACCGCGTGAAGCAGTACCAGCAAAAGCAGGAGCCGACGAAGCAGGCGAAGCGCACCGTGAGCGGCGAGCTGTTTTTCAGCGGCGTGAAAAATGAACATGCGTTAAAAAAGCGCTACAAGGATCTGATCAAGATTTACCATCCCGATAATGTGAGCGGAGATACGGAGGCGATTCAGGAGATTAACCGGGAGTATGACCGGCTGTGCGGAGCGTTTTCGGCCGGATGAGCGGCTTTCGGGCCGTGAATCGTAATGCTGCAACTGCCAGTTGACAAATCGAATGGTTCAGTTGGTTGCAAAAAGCCGCATGCCTGAGTTATAAAAGAAAAGGAACGGAATATTCAGGCATATATGAAAGGCGGTTTATACATATGCGTTTATCAGAAAAAATTATGGATTTGAGAAAACGGTCGGGCTGGTCGCAGGAGGAGCTTGCAGAGAAGCTTGGTGTCTCCAGACAGTCCGTGTCGAAATGGGAGACCGGGGAGAGCGTGCCGGATCTCGACCGGATCATCCGCATGAGCGAGCTGTGGGATGTGAGCACGGACTACTTATTAAAGGAGAGCGGGCCCCGGCAGGAGTTTTGTGCGGAGCGCGCGGAGGATGCGTCGCAGGATATGCAGGCGGACGGCACGTACACGGCGAGTGATCCGCAGGACGGGCCGTGGGACGGCCCGGGCGGTCACTCAACGTCTGGCTCGCAGCGGAGCGGATTTGCGTCAGGGGACACAGAAGAGTCCGGTTCGGTGCGGTGGGAGCGTTCCGTGCCGCCTGTGCGCGAGGTATCGCGGGCGGAAGCGCTCGATTTTCTGGAAATGAGCAGGTATGCCGCGCCCCGCATGGCGCTGGGCGTGATGCTTTGCATTTTAAGCCCAATCTGTCTGTTGCTGCTCGGCGCAGTTTCGGAACAGCCGGGCCTGTTTGGCGGGGCGCTGTCGATCTCGGAAAATTTTGCGGGCGGGATCGGCCTTACGGTGCTGCTTGTGTTTGTGACGATCGCAGTCGGGATCTTTCTCACGACAGGGATGCGGCTCTCCGCTTATGAATATATGGAAAAAGAAGTGCTTATTGTGCCGGAGGATGTTCTGCGCGAGACAGCCGACTGCCGGGCGGATTATGAAGGGACCTTCCGGGCATCGGTCACGATCGGTGTGCTTTTGTGTATAATCGGTGCGATACCGCTCTTTTTAAGCACGGTTTTTTTCGAGGAGGATTTTGCGGCCGTGACAGGGCTTTGCATGACGCTTGTGTTTGCTGCGGCGGGTGTTTTTTTCCTCGTTTCGGCGGGCACCGTCCATGGCTCCTATGAGAAGCTTTTGCAGACCGGGGATTATGCGCCGGAAAAAAAACGGGCGAATAAGAAAATAGGCGCGATCGCAGGTATTTTCTGGTGCGGGGTCGTATCGGTTTATATGCTTCTCAGCTTCACGACAAGGTCATGGGAGTATACCTGGATTATTTTTCCGGTGTCAGGTGTGCTCTTTGGCGGAATCAGCGCGCTGCTTCACGCGACGGCGCGCTAGAGCGTGCCACGGTTCCTTTTAACGGATCATAGCGGTTTCGGAGTATGGATGCCGGGAGTACGCAGAGAAACAACGAAGGGAGAAAAAAGGTTCGTTTGGTGAACCTCAAAATCATATGAAACAGACGATTACAAAAAAGCTTGGTTTTATCGGCTGCGGCAACATGGGGAGCGCGATCATAAAGGGTATCGTGGACAGCGGGATCGTTGCCGGGGATCAGATCTTTGTCTATGACGTAGATG
Source organism: uncultured bacterium (assembly GCA_947086625.1). Taxonomy (GTDB): domain Bacteria; phylum Bacillota; class Clostridia; order Lachnospirales; family Lachnospiraceae; genus W0P33-017. The sequence continues at coordinate 3,231 of CAMTZV010000288.1, forward strand.
AGGCGGCGCGGGAAGCAATGTGCGGCTGCGGTGTGACGGTGACAGCGGGAAATGAACAGGTATGTCTGGCTTCGGATATTATTTTTCTGGCGGTAAAGCCGCAGTATATGGAACAGACGCTTAGCTCTACAAATGGGGCGCTTGAAAATAAGTGCGTGATCTCGATCGCGGCGGGGCTTTGTGCGGCGCGCATTCGCGAGATGGCGGGCGTGAATGTCCGCGTGCTGCGGACCATGCCGAATACCCCTGCGATGGTTGGGCTTGGTGCGTTCGCGCTGTGCGACGACTGTGACTTAAGTGACGAGGAGCGCGCGGTGGCGGATGGGCTGTTTGCATCGCTTGGCGTGGTGGAATGGGTGCCGGAGCACCTGATCGACGCGGTGTGCGGCGTCAGCGGAAGCGGGCCGGCGTATGTGGCGATGTTTCTCGAGGCGATGGCGGACGGAGGCGTGCGCGAGGGTCTGCCGCGTGCGACTGCATACCGTCTGGCGGCGCAGACGATCCTGGGCACGGCGCAGATGTATCTGCAAAACGGTACGCATCCC
>CAMTZV010000289.1 GCA_947086625.1 uncultured bacterium
ACCGATAAGGGCGTAACCGATTGGGGTAAGATCAAGCAGGAGATCAAGGATGCACTCGGCGGCTTTGTCTGGAAGGAGACGAAGCGGCGGCCGATGATCATCCCGATCATCATGGAAGTATAGATGAAAGTGTAGCTTTTATGGATGGACAAAACGAAGAAAACAGCGGAGAAAACAGGATAGAAGCGGCGCTTTCACAGCTTGTGGCGGCGATGCGGACAAGCGATGAGTATATGCGCTTTCGGCATGCCAGGGCGAAGGTTGCCGAGTTTTCCGGCCTGCAGCAGCGTATCGACGAGTTTCGCGCGAGCTGGTATGCGCTTCAGAGCAGCGGGGCAGACGACCTCTTTGAGCAGATCGACCGTGTGGAGGAGCAGCACGCGGACCTGCGGGAAAACTCCTACGTGCAGGAATTTCTCGCGGCGGAGCTGGCTCTGTGCCGGATGTTCCAGCGGGTAAACTGGACAATTATGCAGAATCTGGATTTTGACACCGATTTTTTGGGAAGCTGAGGAGTGAGGCTATGACCAAGGTTGTATTGCGAGTGCTCAGCGTCAGTATCACGGTTCTCCTTAGCGTACTGGTCGTCTGCGGACTGTATCAGATCGGGCTCAAATGCTACGATTTCGGCTACCGTGTCTATACGGAGCCGGCGGTAGGGAGGGGCGACGGCACAGATAAGCTTGTGCAGATCACGGATGAGATGGGAATCGGTGACATTGCGGAGCTTTTGGAGGAAAAGGGTCTCGTGCGGGACGCGAAGCTGTTCTATTTACAGGCAAAGCTCGCGGGCTTTAAGAAGAAGACGGGTGTGTATACGCTGAATACGGCGATGACGGCCAGAGAGCTGATGGCGGCGCTTGCGCCGCCCGAGGAAGAGGCAGAGGAAGATGATAGTTGACGAGCGGTTTTTGACGTATCTCGCCTCGCTTGAGCGCGGAAACGGCGCGTTTCTGGACGCGCTTGAGGAGCAGGCGCTTGCGGCGGAGGTTCCGGTGATCCGAAAGGATATGCAGAGCTTCTTAAAATTTCTGCTCGCCTTAAAGCGTCCGGCGCGCATTTTGGAGGTCGGCACGGCCGTCGGGTTTTCCGCGCTCTTGATGGCGTCGTACAATCCGGTCGCGTGTACGGTCACGACGATCGAAAACTGGGAGCCGCGCGTCAGGCAGGCGCGCGAGAATTTCCGGCGTGCGGGCAGACAGGGACAGATCACGCTGCTCGCGGGCGACGCGGGTGAGATCCTGCCCGGGCTGGTGCGCGAGGGCGCGCGCTTTGATATGGTCTTTATGGATGCGGCCAAGGGGCAGTATCCCCTGCTTTTGCCGGATGCCGTGACGCTTTTGGAGGAGGGCGGTGTGCTGCTTACCGACAACGTGCTCTTTGGCGGTGAGATCATCGAGTCCCGCTTTGCGGTGACGCGGCGCAACCGCACGATCCACAAACGGATGCGCGACTATCTGTACACGCTGACGCATCACGCGTGCCTGACGACGACGGTGCTCCCCGTGGGCGACGGCGCGGCGGTCAGTATAAAGCTGAAAGAGCAGGAGAAAGAGGTTAGGAGAGACGAGGCGTATGAAGATACCTGAGCTTTTGGTTCCGGCGGGCAGCCTTGAGGTGTTAAGGATCGCGGTCATCTACGGCGCGGATGCCGTCTACATTGGCGGGGAGGCGTTCGGCCTGCGGGCGAAGGCGAAAAACTTTTCGCTGGAGGAGATGCGCGCGGGCGTCTCGTTTGCCCACGCGCACGGCGTGAAGGTGTATGTGACCGCAAATATTCTGGCGCACAACGACGATCTTGCCGGCGTGTATGCCTATTTTGAAGAGCTGAAAACGGTGGGGATGGATGCGCTCATCATTTCAGACCCCGGTGTTTTCGGGATCGCCCGCCAGGTGCTTCCCGATGTGGACGTCCATATCAGCACGCAGGCGAACAACACGAATTACGCTACATTCCTGTTCTGGCACGGGCTTGGCGCAAAGCGCGTCGTCTCGGCCAGGGAGCTTAGCCTGGAGGAATTAAAGGAGATCCGGGCGCATATACCGGACGATCTCGAGATCGAGACGTTTATCCACGGGGCCATGTGCATCTCCTACTCGGGGCGCTGCCTGCTGTCCAACTATTTTACGGGCAGGGACGCGAACCGGGGCGCGTGTACACATCCGTGCCGCTGGAAATACGCCCTCGTGGAGGAGACGAGGCCGGGCGAATACCTTCCGATCTACGAGAACGAGCGCGGCACCTATCTGTTTAACTCGAAGGATCTGTGCATGATCGGGCATCTGCCCGAGCTGCTTTCGGCGGGGATCGACAGCTTCAAGATCGAGGGCCGCATGAAGACGGCGCTCTACGTGGCGACCGTTGCGCGCACGTACCGCAGGGCAATCGACGACTGCGTGCGCTCGCCTGAGGAGTACCGCGCGAATCTGCCGTGGTACTTGGAGCAGATCGCGGGCTGTACGTACCGGCAGTTTACGACCGGGTTTTTCTTCGGAAAGCCGGACGAAAAGGCGCAGATCTATGACAGCAGCACGTATGTGAGGGAATACACATATCTCGGTATCGTGAGCGGCGTGAACGCGCAGGGGCTTTACGGGATCGAGCAGCGGAACAAATTTTCGGTCGGAGAGACGAACGGTGAAAATCTGGAGGTGTGCGTCCGGCGGATCGTAAACGAGGACGGAGCGGATCAGGCGAGTGCGCCGCATCCGAAGCAGAGGCTCTGGATCGATCTGGGCGCTCCTCTTGACACATATGATATCTTACGAAGAAAGGAAGATGATGTGCAATGAGTAAGGAAAAATATGTAGCATATGTGGGAACGTATACGTATGAGAACAGTATCGGCATCCATCTGTACGATCTGGATGTGGAGCAGGGGACGATGAAGGAGCGCAAGGTCATCCCGATCAACAACGCTTCGTATCTTGTCGTCTCCCACAGCGGGAAATACCTGTATTCCATTGCGGATGAGGGCGTGCAGTCGTTTCGGATTCTGCCGGACGGCGATCTCGAGAAGATCAACCACCAGTGGACGGGCGGCATGCGGGGCTGCTTTGTGGACATTTCAAAGGACGACCGGTATCTGATGGTGGGCGGCTACCACGACGGACGCGTGGCGCTCATGAACTTAAACCCGGAGGACGGAAGCATCATGGGCATCGCGGACGGCGTGTTCCACAAGGGAATGGGGCGCTGCATCGCGGAGCGCAGCTCCCGCCCGCATGTGAACTGCGTGCGCTTAACGCCGGATCAGAAATATCTGTGTGCGGTGGACGGCGGGCTTGACCATGTAAAGCTCTACCATGTCAACTGGGAGACCGGAAAGATGCGCAACACAGACATTCTGCACTGTCAGATCGATTCCGCGCCAAAGAGCATGCGCTTTTCCGACGACGGCCGGTTTGCCTATGTGCTCTGTGAGCTGCGCAACTGTGTGAACGTGTACAGCTATGAGGAGAGGGACGGGGAGCCGGAGTTTGAGTTTTTACAGGAGATCACGACGACCGACCCGCACGATGACGATATCTGCAGCGCGACGGCGATGACGATCGCGCCGGACGGCAGACACCTCTACGTGGCGAACGCCGGGGTAAACTCCGCGGTCATCTACGATATCGACCCTGAAACCGGGCTTCTGACGCTGAACTGCAACAGCAGGATCAGCGGCGAGTTTCCCAAGTCCATCCGCGTGTTCCCGGATAACCGTCATTTCATCGTTTTGAACCACGAGAACAACGAGATCTGCACGTT
>CAMTZV010000290.1 GCA_947086625.1 uncultured bacterium
TGCTTCCTCCTGCTTTGCCGCGCCGCCCGCATCTGCCTGCTCCTTTGCAGTCTCGCAGCCCCCCAGCGCAAGCGCCGCCGCGAGCAAAAGCGAAAGCAGCACTTTCATCCCCATATTTTTACGTTTGCCTCTCATACCCTTCTCCTTTGCATTCGTTATATTTTTAAAACTATAACGATAATACCAAATATTGGATGGTACGTCAAGCGAAACAAAAATTTTGGCGCGGGCTTTCACAATCCGGCAATCTCTAAGCGATCTGCACCACTCTGCATTTCGCGCAGAGCGGGTACTCCGCCAGAAATTCCTGCATCCTTTCTCTCATCTCCTCAAAATCCGCCCCATAAAAATAAAGTGCCGTCTCCTTTGCGCCCTCCCAATAGCTGTACATCCGCCCGCTCTCCGCCAGCGACCGCTCCAGCTCCTCGATCACGACGTTGACATCACACACCTTATACACCTCCGGCTCGAGATCCGTGCCGTTTAAGTAGAGCGCAAGCCCCTCCAGCGTTCCCACCGAAACCGCCTGCTCCCTGTAGCGGAGGCTGGAACCCTTCGGCACGCCGAGGTGGTTGACAATATCCACAAGCGCTTTGATCGTCTCGTCCTCGTTGTCCTGCAGCAGGAGCACGATCTCGCACGACTCGATCTCGCCGGACGGCATCTGCATCGTTCCCCCGCCGTCCACTTCCCCCAGCCCCGTGCTCTGAAGGATCTCCTCGATCGCATCCTCAAGCTGATGGCGGTGTATCGGTTGAAATCTCGCATTCAGACAAATCGTTGCCTCACAGTGAAATTCCATTGCACATCTCCCTCCTGTTTCTTTATTATATGCATCAAAAAAGCATTCAGTCATGGCGCTCCGTCCCGCTGTCAAACGTCTCGCAGAAGCGCGCCTGAAACGACGGCGGCTCCCCGTGCGCGTTCAGATGTGAAATTTCGCCAAAGCCCGTCATGCGAAACAGCGCGACGCCCTCCCTGCGCTCCTCGCTCACAAGCGTCGTCACGGAGCTTGGCGCGGCGCAGGCGTGGTGCCAGAGCACCATCGGCGATATGTCCAAAAGCCGGGAAAGCAGCACGCACTCCACTCCGAAATGGCAGAAAAAGACGATCGTATCCCGGTTTGCGCGCGTCACGCGGTAATAATTTTTCTCCCGCTCATAACCGTGCGACGCCAGAAGCGCGTCAAAGCTTTGGATCACCCAGTCATATTTTGACCGCACGTCACTCTCGGCCATGACCGGGTGCTCCGCCCACTTCCCGTAATCGTAAAATACCGGTTCCGCCGTCCAGTCCTGCGGCAGCCAGTCCCACGGGATCATTTTTTTGTGCGTCACGTCAGGGCGGTTGATCGGCGCTTCAAACTCGTGCAGCCATGCGCACTCCGTCGCGGTGCACCCGAGCTTTTCCAACGTAAGACGCGCGGTATCCTTCGCCCTTCCCAGCGGCGAGACATACACGTTTGTCACATCCATCTGTGCAATCCACTCCGACAAAAACTCCGCTTCCCGCCAGCCCTTTTCGGTCAGCGAGTCATGGACGTAATCGGGGTCTCCGTGCCGGATAATCATAAGCTTCATATTCGTTCTCCAACCATAAATCTTCCGAAATCTGCGTTCCTGACGGCAGCGTCCCTGCACGTATCCTGTTGCCTTAATTGAAAAAGGCGTGTATGCCCCTCTCAATCGAGGGTACCGGAAAGCCTGCAAAAAGATTCCCGCCAAAAAGCGGGAATCTCTGATTTTCTTTGGGCGCCCGTGTGCCCATGAACGCAACCGTTTTGTCAGCTGCCTGTTTATGCGTGCTCTCGATGCATTGAAAACTGATCCATCGGATAATTTTTCAGGTTGCCCGTGATCGTGCGGTCGTCTGCCTGCGCGATCAGCTCGTCGCGCTTCTTCTTTGCGGAGGCGATCTCCTCGAAACGGCTCGGGCCGCCGACACAGCCGCCCTCGCACGCCATGCCCTCGATGAAGTCCTCCGGCAGCCGGTTCACCTTCATGAGCAGCAGCGCTTTCTTACAGTCAGCCGCGCCGTTGACGGTGCAGACCTTCGCGTCGCACTCCTGATTCGTCTCCTTCATATACTCGAGCACGGAAGCGGTCACGCCGCCCGCATTGCCGTAGCGCTTGCCATAGGCAGAAGACTCCTGATACGTATTCTCCGCCGGCTCAAGCTTTACCTCCTTTGCACGGAAGATCGCGCGAAGCTCACTGTAGGTCAGAACGAAATCCGCATTGCCCTCGATCTTCTGGTCTACGACCTCGGATTTTTTCGCCACACAGGGCCCGATAAATACCGTGACAGCGCCCGGGTGCTGCGCCTTGACGAGACGCGAAACCGCGCACATCGGAGATACCGTCGTGGAAATCTTATCGGCCAGCTCGGGATAATGCCTGCGAATCATGTTTACAAAGCCCGGACAGCAGCTCGTCGTCTTCTTCTCGCCGTTTCTGTACGCCTCTAACCACTCCTCCGCCTCGCTCGCGGTCGTCATGTCGCCGCCAAGGCCCGCCTCGATCAGGTCGGTAAAGCCGACCTTCTTCGCCGCATCGCGGAAGCTCTGCATTGTAATGCCCTCGCCGAACTGTCCCTCCGTCGCGGGCGCAAGGATCGCATAGACCTCCTTGCCCTCGTTCAGCGCGCGGATCACGTCCACGATATAAGCCTTTGTGCCGATCGCGCCGAACGGGCAGCTGTGGATGCACTGGCCGCAGCGGATACACTTTTTCTCGTCGATCACGGAAATGCCAAGCTCGTTGTAGGTGATGGCGTCAACCGGACATTTGAATTTGCACGGCCGCTTCAGATGCGCGATCGCACCGTACGGACATGCCTTCGCGCACTTGCCGCACTCCTTGCACTTGTTTGCGTCGATATGCGAGCGCTGATCGCCGATAGAGATCGCGCCGAAATTGCAGGCGTTGATACACGCCTTTCCGATACAGTTCTGACAGTTGTCCGTCACAACATAGCTCGAGATCGGGCAGTCCTCGCATGCGGAGCTGATGACCTGAATGACGTTCCCGGTGTCCTCCATGCCCGGCGCCTTGCCCTCGGCGAGCCGGATGCGCTGGCGGATGATCTCGCGCTCCTTGTATACACAGCAGCGGAACTGCGGGGTCGGCCCCGGAATCAGATCCATCGGAATGTGGTCTCGCATCTCCTCCAAATCTCCGGCAAATGCGTGTTTTGCCACTTCGTAGAGAACCTCATGCTTGATTTTGATGACATTTTCGTCTGCGTACATACTTTTCCCCCTCTACTTCTTTGTCGAAATTTGTTCATTTGCTTGTATCATACATTAGATTATATGATTTTTCCACTGGTATTTTGTACAAAATGTAATCGTTCAGAGCCAAGGCAATTTGCATAAAATGCAGTCGTCATGCGTGCATGTAAGATTGCATTTTTGCAAATTTCTTTGGCGGATACGCCACAACGCGGAAATCCGCAGGATTTTCGCGCTTGGCTCTGAACGCTTCACGTATTGCAGGCGATGAGGTGAGCGCCTCCCCTCCTACCGCTTCCCCCACGTCGTGCGCGAGAACAGAATGAGGATCGGGAAGATCTCAAGGCGCCCCGCAAGCATATCCAGAATCAGCACCAGCTTGGAAAAAACGCCAAAGCCTCCGAAATTGCACGTCGGGCCCACCGCCTCGAGTCCCGGGCCGATGTTGTTGAAGCACGCCAGCACCGCGGTCAGGTTTGTCGTGACGGAAAAACCGTCGATGGAGATGAGCAGAAAACT
>CAMTZV010000291.1 GCA_947086625.1 uncultured bacterium
GTTTCTTCTTCCGGTATTTCTGTTTCCATCTCAATACCCATTACTAGATTCCTTTCACGTAATTGTTTTCGTTGCGGTAAACGAGCTGCACACCGCCCATGCACAGGAGCAAGGAAAGCCCGAGCCAGATAAACATCCACTTCCAGTTCGGCGCCTGATTGTAGATCAGGGCGTTTCGCATCGCGCTGAGCAGGTATGCAACCGGATTCCATTTACCCAGCGCCGTCGCGAGCACCGGATAATTTTTCCCGATCCGCTGATCGATGTTAAAAATAATGCCTGTCAGATAAAACAGTAAACGAATGACGATATCGTTCACCTTCGTCAAATCCTCGATGTAGACGCCGTAGTGCATCTCAAAGCACATGAGTCCAAACGTCAGAAGCAGCAAAACGACCATACCCGGGATGACAAATACGATATGATAGCTGAGCGGAACGCGGAAAAAAAACATCATCACGACGACGATCCCCAGCGACACGCACATCTTAAAGCCCGTCGTCAGCATGTGAACGACAAGAAGAACGACCTTCGGCAGATATACCCTTGAAACAACGGATTTGTAGCGGCGCACGATGGAGGCGCTTTTTTTCACGTTGGCGGAAAAGAAATTCCAGATCGTCAGGCCGAAAAAAATGAACCCCGGATAAAACTTTTCCGACTTGTTAAAGATGATGCCGAAAATGAACGTATATACGAGCATCAGACAGAACGGCTCTAAAATCCACCAGATCCAGTTCAGATAGGAATCCGCCACCTCCGATTTCAGCTCTGATTTCATCGCGTAAATCATGTAGCTCTTATATTTTTTCATGTCCTCAAAAAACTGCGTGTAAATATTCATGTACTCTCTCCTAATATTTGCAGCATCCAATCCCGGCTACAGCGCACGGTATAACAGCTGCTTTCGCATCCACCGAATAACCCGCTCGGTCGCATGCCCGTCGCAGGCGCTCATCGTGCGCGCCCAGAAATCGCCTGTCAGCGACTCGTCCCATTGATCGCAGGCCAAAACCGCACGGTAAAGCCCCTGTGCATCCGCGGCGCGGTAAGCCGGGATGCTGTTATAGCTCTCGTAAAAGCCGCAGCTTCGCTCATACTCCGCAAAGTCCGGCGTAAACAAAACCATCGGCCGGTTAAAAAACGCAAAATCGTAAATGACGGACGAGTAATCCGAGATCAGGATATCCGTCACGACAAGAAGCTCCTCCGTGAGCATCTTCGGAGCGCGCACATCCGCCTTTTTCGCGTGCGGGTGAAGCTTTATGATGACATAATACTCGTTCGGAAGCAGCCCGCGCAGCGCCTCGAGTGCGTCCTCCCCCACGAGCCTGGGCGCGCCCGCGCTTCCCCGGAACGTCGGCGCCCAGAGAACCACCTTTTTCCCTGTCGCCGCCGGGCATTCCCGCTCAAAGCGCGCGCGGATGTCGGCTTTTGCCTTTTCGTCGTAAAACCAGTCGGTGCGGCTGATGCCAAGCGCCTTTACACGGCTCTCATCCGTTTTCATGGCGCGCACAAACGGCTTTACGGCGTAATCCGCGCTGACTGTGACCAGATCGTAGTTTGCAAAGACATTGCCCCCGTGATAGCTCTTCGGGATGTTCCCCGGCGCATCGTAGCCGAAGCGTTTTAAAGCGCCGCCGGAATGCCACAGCTGGATGACCTTTGTCTCGGGCCGCTTTTTGCAGGAGGCCACCGGGAGATGGTTGTCGCAGATCACGACAAAGCCCGCGTTCGCATAGGTGCGCATAAACAGCAGCATATGCCGAAAAATCTCCCGCCAGGAGCCCTTCTGATAATCCTTGCAAAGCTCCATCACATGAAAATACGGCTCCTCCCGAAGCTTCTTCTCAAGCTGCCACATACTATAAGGAAGCTCGTCGTGATGGGCATCTGCAAGGATCACCAGTGTCCGGTCGACATCCTTGCGCTTTGAAAGGCGGTACACGACCGGAAGCAGGACACGCTGCATAATCGTTTTCATATATTCACGAAATTTAGCCATAATATTTTTTTACCCCATGGAATGCATAGCTCACAAAAAAACGAAGGCTTTGCAGCCGGCCAAAGCCCATGTAGCGGTAAACGCCGTACTGCATCGCGGCAGATCTCAGCTTATTGCGGGATTTTCCGCCCGCGCTTAAGCGGCAATGCAGATAGGGCTCGTCGATGCCGACCGCCGCGCCGTATTTTTTTAAAATTTCCAGCCAGAGAATGTAATCCTCGTGAAGCCGGTCGTGCTTCATGCGGAACTCTCTGGCAATCTTCGCAGGGAGCACCACGGAACCGCACGGGATCATGTTCGTGTGCAGAAGCTCCTCGTAGGTGATACGCTCTTTTACCCCGATCACGCGCCCCGTGGGCGTGCCGTCCGCCGCATGGAGCACGCGCCCGCTGCAGCAGAGCGGCGCATTCGTCTCTTTCAAGAGGGCAAGCTGCGCACAGAGCTTGTCCGGCTCCCACCAGTCGTCCGCGTCGAGAAACGCGATGTATGTGCCGCGCGCGATGTCGATGCCGCGGTTTCTCGTCCGCGCCACGCCGACATTGCGCCTGTTATGGCGGTAGACGACCTGCGGGTCGTTTTGAAACGGCTTCATCACGGCGTCCGTGTCGTCGGGGCTGCAGTCGTTGATGACGATGACCTCCACGGAGCCCTCCGGCATGTCTTCCTGCTCCAGCGCAGAATAGACCGCATTCGCGAGAAAGCGCGCCGACTTGTACGCCGGTATGATGACCGACACCTCGATTTGTGCTTCTCCTGCCATAGTCCCTCCCGTTCTCACTTCATAGCTGGTTTCTGTTTCTCTTCTTTCCCTTATTGAAGCGCCGTCGTGTGATCCTCCTCGACCCCCTCCGACTTTTCCTTCTGAAACAGGATCTTCACGGTCAGAAAGCACAGCTTGATATCCAGCCACAGCGAATAGTTTTCGATGTAAGTCAGATCCAGCTTGAGCTTGTCGTAGGGCAGCGTGTTGTACTGCCCGTACACCTGCGCATATCCGGTCAGACCCGCCTTCATCTTCAGGCGGAACTTGAACTCCGGAATGCTCTCCTCATACTGCCGGAAGATCTCCCGCCGTTCGGGGCGCGGGCCCACGATCGACATATCGCCCATCAGAATGTTAAAGAGCTGCGGAAGCTCGTCAAAATGGGAGCGGCGCAGAATGCGTCCGATCGGCGTGATGCGGTCGTCGTTCTCGCAGGCGAGCCGCGCGCCCTCCTCCTCGGATTCCACGATCATGCTGCGGAATTTCAGAATCTGGAACGGCCTTTCGTCCTTTGTGAGACGCTCCTGCTTATAAAACACCGGCCCGTGGTCATAGAACTTAATCGCAGCCGCGATGAGCAGCATGAGCGGCGAGAGGATCATGCAGGCCAGAAGCGAGAGCACGACGTCCATCAGCCGCTTGAAAAAGCGCTCCCCGATCGTGAGGCCGTTGTTGCGGGAGAGCATGAGAATGCTGTCAAACAGATCGATGCGGTCCGCCCCGGTGATGATGATATCCGAAATCTTGGGGACGCTGTAGCAGCGGATCTCATGCCAGTAGCAGAATTTCAAAAAACGGTTGCGCTCACGCGAGGGGATATCCCCGATGAGGATCGTGTCGTACTCCTTTATCTTTTCCAGAATCGCATCCACGCCCGCGCTCATATGGATCATCTCGCGGACCTGGTAGCGGTCTTTGCGCGAGCCGAGCTTTTCCATCAGATGCTGCGGGCTGAAATCCCCGTAAACGAACAGCATCTG
>CAMTZV010000292.1 GCA_947086625.1 uncultured bacterium
AAAAATAAGCGCAAAAAAGATCACGCCGATATTGATGTTGAGCACTCTTGGATATCTTACAATTTTTTTGTTTTTTTTCATATTTCTTCCTGCGCGGCCCTTCACTGTCCTACGCATATTTTTCAGAGGAATAAGAAATACTATCTGAAAAAAGGAGGTAGTAACTGTGAATTCTAAATTTTGGGATTATGTATTGCTGACCCTTGTCATTGTAGGCGCAGTCAACTGGGGACTGATCGGGTTCTTTCAGTTTGATCTCGTCGCGTTTTTGTTTGGAAGCATGTCCTGGCTTTCCCGCATCATCTATGCGCTTGTGGGGATTGCCGGGCTCTACCTGATCAGCGTCTACGGGCGCATCCGTTCTGTCGGATAAGAATAAAGCTGGCTTTTACGTTCTATTAAGCTATATCATGAAATAAGGTGCCTTATGGCACCTTATATTTTCCTTTACAGGTTTATTTACAGAGATACAATGATCTTTGCTTTCGCACACTCGGGGAGATCCGCTTCGTTCTTGGATACGCTGAGCACAAATTTTACATTGTACTTTTCGCTGATGATATCCAGCTTTTCGATCGCGTGGTTGATCTGGCCGCCGCCGACGTTCGCGATCGTCAGGAAGCTGTCCAGATACATTTCCTGCAGGTCATGATCCTGAGAGACGATACCGCAGATAAATCCGAGAAACTCATCACAGTTCGTAACCGGGAAATCGGTTACATTGATCAGACGGACTCTGTTGTTCAGCTCATACATATGCTTCTGGCTCTTGTCCAAATAAACAATATTACCAGACGCAGACTTTATGGATTCATTGACCTTATCTAATAAATACTTTGTTTTACCCTTGCCCTTTTCACCAGCAATAATTTCAACCATCGCAATCTCCTCCTGTTTCTGATTCCTGTACGCCGATCACCGTATGTATGCAAAATGGCGGCGGCGATATTGTCTATACCTAATTATAAATTACTTTCACATAAAATACAACCTATATTTCTTATTTTGTGAAATTCCCCAGCACCTGATTCATCACGTAGTAGAGGTTATCCCGGGTATCCGATTTTAAGATGATCGAGATCACCGGCTCCTTTTTCGCGTTGTTCGAGAGCAGCACAAGGCAGTTGCCGGCTGCGTTTGTCGTGCCGGTCTTGCCGCCGATGACGGTCAGTCCCTCCGGCTGTGTGACCTCGCCGCTTAGATAGCGGTTCGTGTTTGTCCATGCCTGTGAGCCCTGGCTTCCGTCCGCATGTGTGTAGTAGGTCGTATAGCTCGTCGTCTGTATGAGCTTTAAAAAGCCGTCCAGCTCAATGGCGTGGGAAAAGATGAGATACAGGTCGTACACACAGGTGTAGTGGTTTTCATCGTGCAGCCCATGCGGATTCGCAAAATGCGTATTCGTCGCACCAAAGGAGCGCGCCGTCTCGTTCATCAGCTCCACAAAGGCTTCCTCGCTTCCGCTGACGTGCTCCGCGACCGCAACCGCGGCATCGTTTCCGCTCTTTAGCATCAGGCCGTAGAGCAGATCGGACATTTTGATCTCATCTCCCGCCCGCAGCCCGCACACCGACGAGTCGCTCGCCTGGTCTACCGCGTGCTCGCTCACCTTCACAACATCATCCGCTCCCGCCTTCGTCAGAGCCAGGTATGCGGTCATGATCTTCGTCGTGCTGGCCGGGTAGAGCTTTTCGTATATGTTTTTCTGATAGGTGATCGTGCCGTCCGCCGGAAGGAAAACGCCGATGGCCTCCACCACCTCATCGGACACCGCCTCCGAGCTTGTCTGTTCCTCCGGCGCAACACAAAGCCCGTCCGCGAAAAACGCAAGATCCGATTGTTCGAGCTCTTCTTTTGCCGTCTCGGACGCTTCCCTGTCGTCCGCAGTCAGTCCCATGTTTGTAGCGGAGACACCGATATCATAGGGATTTTCAATTTCGATGTCCTCCCCGCAGCCAAAGCACAGCAGACCTGCGGCCAGAAGCGGGATGAGAAGCATCCGCCATTTATTTGTACATTTCACGCCAGTCCAAATCTCCTCTGTCAAGTGCGCGGACGAGCAGCTCCGCGGTTGCAAGGTTCGTTGCGAGCGGGATGTTGTGGGTATCGCACAGGCGCACAACATTGTTGACATCCGGCTCGTGGGAACGCGGTGATACCGGCTCCCGCAGGAAAATGATAAGATCCATCTCGTTGTTCTCGATCTGCGCGCACATTTGCTGCGCGCCGCCGAGCGCCCCGGCCAGATATTTGTGGATGGTCAGGTTCGCCACCTCCTCAATCAGCCTGCCGGTTGTGCCTGTGGCATAGAGCGTATGCTTGTTCAAAATTCCGCGGTATGCGATGCAAAAATTCTGCATCAGCTTCTTTTTCGCATCGTGCGCGATAAATCCTATGTTCATGCGTTTTCCCCCGTTCCATATTTTCTCGGCTGCAGCCCGACGTTCAGCACAAATCCCATACCGGCGAAGTTTGTCACCAAAGACGTCAGGCCATAGCTGACGAATGGAAGTGTGACACCCGTATTCGGGAACAATCCGGTCACAACACATATATTTACAAACGACTGAAAGCCGATCAGCGCCGCCATGCCGCAGCAGATCAGCCTGCCGGATAAATCCTTTGCTCTGCGCGCTACAAGCAGACATTCCAGAGCGATGAGCAGCATGAGGATCACCACCAGTGCCGAGCCGATAAATCCAAGCTCCTCCCCCACAACGGTAAAGATGAAATCGGTGTGCGCCTCAGAGATAAAGCCGCCGCTTTTGATCGAGGTCACATCCGTGTTGTAAAGCCCTTTGCCGTAGAGCTGCCCCGAGCCGATGGCCATGATCGAGTTCTGGGTCTGCAATGCGTCCTGCGGGTAGAGATCCGGGTAGAGCCACGCCAGAATACGGATGTTCTGGTATCCGCGCAGTGCCCCCTCCTCTCCGGCCGGCTGCGAGGCGATCATATAGAGTGCCACGAGAAAGGTCGGAACCGCCACCGCAATGCCGCCCATTACTATTTTATAGCTTAATCCGCCAATAAACAAGAGGGCAAGACAAATTAGTGCGGTTACGATCGTGGTGGACAGATCCGGCTCCTCGATGACGAGAAAGAGCGGGATGCCGGTGCAGACCGCGTAGACAAACAGTATTTTCAGGCTGTTCACCTTTTCCCGGTGCTTTTGCAGAAACGCGGCAAAAAAGAGGATCAGTATGATCTTCGAGAGCTCCGAGGGCTGGAACTGGATACCTGCGATCTCGATCCAGCGGGTGGCGCCCTTGTGGCTCGCGCCAAAGCCCGCGATGACCGCGGTCAAAAGCGCAATGTCGCCCACATACCACAGCCACGAAAAGCGCAGGATAAACGAGTAATCGATCAGCGATATGACAAGCATCGCCGCAAGGCCCAGAATAAGCCCTGCGATCTGCTTTGTCTGGTTGCCGCCCTCCTGCGCGCTCCCGATGACCAGAATGCCGAGCACCGTCAGTGCGATGAGATAAAATACAAGTCTGAAATTGTAGTCACGAATCGAATAGCGCTTTAACATGTATGCTTCAAATCCTTAATTGGAATATTTGCGTACAGGGCGGGAACCGTGCCGTTGGTCGTCTCAGACTCTGTCTGGGTGATCTGGATGTCCAGCCCCTCCGCATCGATCTCCATGTATTTGGAGATCACCTGAATAATATCGTTTTTGATGGCTTCCATCACATCCGGGGAACAGTCGGCGCGGTCGGATACAAGCAAAAGCTT
>CAMTZV010000293.1 GCA_947086625.1 uncultured bacterium
GACGAGGCGCGCTACGGCTGCCTGTCGTGGAAAAATCCGACCCCGGACGTGGAGTTTCCGTTTACGGATGAGGAGCGAAAGGCGCGCGGGCTTCTGCCAGATCTCGATCTAAGCTACGAGACGGGGCTTTTCTGGGATATGCTCACCGATCTGGCGTGGCTTCTGCGCGGGGACGACGTGAAAAACCCGCTTCGCGCGGTAAAGGAGCGCTGCATTTATCTGACCGGCTGGTCGCAGTCGGCGTGCTATCTGTTCCGCTACGTCAACAGCTTTGCGTACCGGGACGAGGTAAGGCGGGACAGTCAGGTATTCGACGGCTATCTGGCAGGCGGCGGCGTGCGCAACCTCATTGTTCCGGTGAACCAGTACGAGGCTTGCGTGGACTACGACTTCCGCTTAAAGCGCATCGAGCACGTGGAGCAGCCCTACATCTCGGTACAGACCGAGAGCGAGAACAGCGCGTGGGACGCCTTCCGCACGAAGCGCCCCGACAGCGATTACCCGGGCTTTTTGTACCGCGAGTACGAGGTGACGGGGGCAAGCCACGACACGATGTACAGCTACGTCGACTATTACCGGGACGATGCGGATTTAAAACGGATCAACCATCTGCCCGCATACGTTGGCGAGCACGCGCACGGAAACGACTACCCGTCGTACATCCTGTTTGCGGCGGCGTTCCGAAACCTGTTCCGGTGGGTGCGCGAGGGCGTCGCGCCTGCAAGCTGTGCGCGGATTCCCGTGGACGAGCACGGCAGGAACCGAAAGGACGTGTTCGGAAATACGCGCGGGGGCCTTCGCACCTGCCTGTTAAACTGCCCCACCGGGCGGTACCACAGCACGAGCACGGTTCCAAAGGGCGCGAGCTTTCTGGACGCAGAGTCGACCGAAGACCCGCTGTTCGGCTATCAGGAGGGCTTCTCTCCCGCGTTTTTAAAGGAGCTCTACGGGAGCCTTGCAGACTATGAAAGGCTCTGCATCGAGGATACGAAGGAGCAGATCGCAAGGGGCTTTGTGTGTAAAGAGGACGCGGATGCGCTTGTAAGGCTTGCGGTTACGCTTGCCCGGGAAAGGGGGCTTGCATAATGAAGACGATCGAGCGATATCGGGCGGGCATTCTGACATTTGAGAGTGAAAAAAGCTATGAGAACCCGTTTCTGGACTGCGTTGTCACGGCGGTTTTTACCGGGCCTGCGGGTGAGCGCATCGTCCGTGAGGCGTACTGGGACGGCGGGAGCATTTACCGTGTTTCCTTTGCGCCGACTGCCGTGGGCGTGTGGAAATACGCTCTGGATGCGCCAGAGGATTCGGGGCTGAACGGCGTGTGCGGACAGATAACGTGCGTCCCCTATATCGGGGAGCTCGCGATCTACCGCCACGGATTTTTGAAGGTCAGCGCAGACAAACGCTATTTTACATATGCGGACAATACGCCCTTTTTCTGGCTCGGGGACACGCACTGGGAGTTTTGCTATCGGGAGCGCTGGGACGAGTCGAACCACCCGGGGATGGAGAGCATGTTTCGCGGCATGATCGACCGCAGGCGGCAGCAGGGGTATACGGTCTATCAGACAAACTTAAGGAGCGACGCCGTGATGGGCGGCGACGCGTACTACTGGAAGCGTCCGGGGCTTCCGAACGTGGAGTTTTATCAGAACGAGCTCGACCGCAGGATGCATTATCTGGCGGACGCCGGCATCGTCAACGCGCTCGGCCTCGCGTGGTTCATGTCGATCGAGGACAACGTACAGACGTATCAGAATCTTGCGCGCTACATCATCGCGCGCTACGGCGCGCTGCCGATGGTGTGGACGCTGGCGGGCGAGGTTGGCGGCTACGATAAGGCGCGCCAGCCCTTCTACGTGGACGAATGGCGCAAGATCGCGCTTTACATGCGCGAGCATGACGGCTACCATCATCTGATGACGGCTCATTACACGAACGAGCGGCCGTTCGCGTCCTACTATCAGGACGAGGAGTGGCTGGATTTCACTCTAAATCAGGCCGGACACGGCGACTTTGTGGTGAGCGTTGACGATTACCGGGCGTTTTTGAAGGAACACGGCGATAAGCCCTTCGTGGAGGGCGAGGCGCTCTACGAGTTCTGCTCGACGCTGGAGGAAAACGGCACACGGCTGTGCACCGACGCGATGCTGCGGCGCGTGGCGTATCTGACGATACAGGCGGGCGGCTGCGGCTATACGTACGGCGCGCAGGGGATCTGGGACGTCGTCTGGGAAAAGGGGCAGGAAAACGCGATGTCCCTGTTCAACCAGTTTGACGTGACGTGGGCCGAGGCCATCGACGGCCCCGGCGGTGCACAGATGGGCTATTTTAAAACGTTTTATGAACAACAGCGCTTCTGGGAGCTCTACCCATACGAAGAGGGCGCAGACGCGGTCGGAAACCCCTTCGGCAAAAAGCTGCCGCTTGTCACGGCGACAAAGAACCGTCGGCGTTTCGTGCTCTACTACCCTGCTTCCACGCGAAAGAGCGGCGAGCTCCACGGCTTTTGCCCGGGCGCATATGAGATGCGCTGGTTTCATCCCGAAAGCGGCGAATACACGGCGGCAACCGCGTTTACGCTGGAGGGCGGCACGTGGACGATCCCGAAAAAGCCGGACAAAGGCGACTGGTGTTTAGTGGTAGAGAAGGAGGACTGACATGCTTCGGATTTCAGAAAATCAGAAAAATTTGTTAAAGGACGGAAAGCCGTTCTTTTATCTGGCAGATACTTGCTGGTCGGCGTTTACGAACATCACCGACGAGGAGTGGGATTTTTATCTGTACAAGCGCAGGGCGCAGGGCTTTAACACGATCCAGATCAACATTCTCCCCCAATGGGACGCTTCCGTGACCGATCTGGATTACAGGCCGTTTGTGGAGGACGACCCGCACCGACCAAACGACGCCTACTTTGCGCACGCGCGGAAGCTGTGCGAGACGGCGAAGCGGGAGGGCTTTGAGCTGGCGCTCGTCGTCCTCTGGTGCAACTATGTGCCGGGCACGTGGGCGTCGAAGCTGTTTCCGGGCGGGATACTGCCCTTCGACTGTCTGGAAAATTATGTGAAAAAGGTGCACGAGACGTTCACCGATTTAGAGCCGCTCTATATCGTAAGCGGCGACACGGATTTTCCGGAGGAGGAGACGACCCGCTACTATTTGCAGGTGGGACGGCTGTTAAAGGAGCTTGCGCCGGGCTGCCTGTTTACGACCCACATCAAGGGCCGCTACTCGGACATCCCAGGGGAGCTCTATGAGCTGCTCGACCTGTGCTTTTACCAGAGCGGCCACAACGCGAAGGATCTCTCCATGCCCTACTCGCTCAGCGAAACGATGCAGGAGAAATATCCCGGAAAACCGCTCATCAACTCGGAGCCCTGCTACGAGCAGATGGGCTATTCAGGCAACATGTACGGCCGCTGGACGCGCCGCGACGTGCGAAGGGCCGCGTGGGTGAGCGTGCTCTCCGGGGCGTGCGCGGGCGTCACCTACGGCGCGGCTGGCATCTACAGCTGGCACAAGGTAAAGAAGGGCTTCCACACACTGCTGGGCGAGGGGTTTGACATGCCAAAGTCGTGGGAGGAAGCGATGGCATTCCCGGGCGCATGGGATTACGGCTATCTGAAGATGCTCATCGGGGAGCTTGGCGCGTATGACCTCACGCCGGAGCAGACGCTGCTCCTCAACGACACAGGCGATATCCGCGTGGCGAAAAGCGGCGAAAACCTGCTTC
>CAMTZV010000294.1 GCA_947086625.1 uncultured bacterium
CCTCGCGCTGTTTTTTCGGAAGAGACTGGAAAATCTCAAACAGAAGGCTTTCCTGCTTGCCAAACTGCTCGACAAACGGCTCCACGGTTTGCTCGGGAAGCTCCTCCAAATCGGTGCGCTTTCGGTTCCAGGAGCTGCGCTTTACGTCCGTGCAGTAGTTGCGGGTGACGGTGATAAGCCATGCGCGGGTGTGGTCGTCGTCCGCGAAGTCGGGCTTCGTTTCCATCACGCGCAGAAAGATCGTCATCGCGGCGTCCTCCGCGTCCTGTCTGTTTTTCAGGAGCAGAAGGCTGAGGCGGTAAACCATCGTGTAATAATGTCTAAAGAGCTCTTCGTATTTCATAAAAACTTCCTCCCTCGCTTCTTCTTACACTTAATACACGATTCACAGACGAAAAATATCCAATTTTCGGTCAAAAAATGTAAATATTTTGTGGATAAATCCTGATTTAATCTGTCAGTCTATGAGTCCTTTTTTCTTTTTGTCCCTCATTTCTTTGAAAAAACTGGTGATAATTGCCGCGCATTCCTCCTGCAAAATGCCGGTTTCAATTTCTACCTGATGGTTAAAGGAGGGGAATTGAAGGAGGTTTAAGAGCGAACCGGCGCACCCGGCCTTCGGGTTCATCGTGCCGATGTAAACCTTTGGGATGCGTGCCTGCACGATGGCTCCGGCGCACATCTGGCATGGCTCGAGGGTGACGTACATCGTGCACTGCTCAAGGCGCCAGTCCCCGGTTTTTTTACCCGCCTTTCGGATGGCGGTCAGCTCCGCGTGTGAGAGTGTATTTTTGTCGGTTTTGCGCCGATTGTAGCCGCGTGCAATGATCTTGCCGTCCGCGACAAGCACACAGCCGATCGGAACCTCGCCAAGGGCGTATGCTTTTCCTGCTTCCCGCAGCGCGGCGCGCATATATTTTTCTTCAGGCGACATTTTTTTCATTTTACTGTTGTATTCCTTTCAAATATGGTAGAATGTAAGCAGAGATTATGTTTATACTTCGCCTTCCGGCTCGTATTTGTAAAGCGGGCAGGTATTATCCGCACCAGGCCGGAAAATATTCTGCCAAGTGCTCCTATTATACCATACTTTGATGACAGAAAGTGAAGCGATATGAATTTTAGCTACGAGACAAAGCGGCTGCGTATCCGGGTTTTAAACGGTACCTTTGCTGGACAGGCGCTTCGTTTTTATAAGGAAGACCGGGAGCTGTTCGAGAGCTGTGAGCCACTGCGCGTCCCGAATTTTTATACGGAAAATTTTCATCGGTATTTGATGAATTACGAATATAATCAGATCATAAAAGGAATGATGATGCGTTACTGGGTGTTTCCAAAGATGGAGCCGGGCAGAATTATAGGAACCGTCAGCCTGAGAAATATCATGTACGGTTCCTATAATAAGTGCGAGATCGGTTATAAGCTCTCCAGCGCCTATCACGGAAAGGGCTATGCGAGCGAAGCGATCCGCCGGGTGATCTGGATTGCGTTCACGGAGCTGAACCTCCACCGCATCGAGGCCTGCTGCCTGCCGGAAAATCACGCGTCTATCCGTTTGCTTGAAGCGCTGAATTTTCAGCTGGAAGGAAGGATGCGTCAATACACGCAGATTCAGGGGCAGTACCGGGATCACCTGCTCTTTAGTCTTCTTCGCTCATAGGGTAATACCAGTAGCCAAAGGGCGATTCGGCCTGTGCGCTCTCCTTTTCGGGCAGAAAATCCGAAAACCCGAAAATTGCGGCGAGCACATGCTCCTGTCGATAGCGGATACCCGGAACGCCAATAAACCAGCGGTTTTTTCTGGCAGAAGGGTTTTCGCCCACAAGCAGATGACGATGTGTAAAAAAAGCGTGGAGCAGAAAGCTGTTGCTGCACAGATGCCAGTTTGCCTGCGGCAGCGCACGAAGATCCTTCAGCTCGATGCGGATACAGCGGATGTCTTCGTTGGAGAAGGGCGTTAAGACAGGCTGCGTCTCCAAAAGCTCCTGCCATGTATCGGCCCAGGAAGCTTCGTGGAACGGCTCCTGGTACGTTTTTGTCCGGGGCGGCTTTGCTCTGATGCTTTCCGGGATTTCAGGCGAAGCCTGCGTAGGAGGAGCAGCCTCCTCCGGTGTAATGGCAAATATCTGCGGCATGTCTTTTGGCTGCGGCAGTTCCGTAGATTGGATCACTTTTTCCTCCGGAGGGAGAGAGACGGGTTCTTCACTGTCTCTCCCCTCCTCTTTTTTCTCTCTTTTCTCGTATATGCGGAAGGATTCCCAGTCTATGGGCGCTTCATCCCACTGGCTCACAAAGCAGATTTTATCTTCGAGGGTGAGAAGGATGCCGGCTGCATCCGATATCTCGTAATCGCTGCCCGGCAGGCCGGGCTGGTTCATCGCAAAGCGCCAGTCCGCATTCCCGTTTGAGAACGGTACGCTGCCCAGCAAAAATCCCTGTATTATATTTTCGTTTCTTACAAATAAATAGAGGGAGGCCGCAGGGGCAGGGAGATGTGCACCACGCATGTGCAGCTCGATTGTTGTGACGGCTCCTCTCATCTCAATTTTTGCGAAGCCTGCATTTGAGGTTTTTTTCTGCTGCTCGTAGGCATAGATATAGGAAAAGAATCTCCGATATTCGGACATAGTGACTCCCTTTTCTTTCATTGCTACATCTTATTCCAAAGAGGGCCGGACTATGCAAAAATTTCCTGTCAGTGCGGCATTGACAAAGCTTTGTCCGCGATGTATGATAAAACAGTAATCGTTATTGATTTAAGAGGATGAGGCAATGTTAAAGTACAGCAGACAGAGAGAATCGATCAAAAATTTTTTGATGTCTCGGTGCGACCATCCGACGGCGGAGGTGATCTATCGCAGTCTCCGGAAGGATTTTCCGAACATCAGCCTCGGAACGGTGTACCGGAATCTGGCGCTTTTGACCGAGCTTGGGGAAATACAGACGATCTCCACAGGGGAGGGGCCGGACCGCTTTGACGGGAACGTCGCACCGCATTATCATTTTCAATGCCGGGGCTGCGGGGCGCTCATGGACTTGCAGATGCAGAGCTTAGAGCACATCAACCTGCTGGCGCAGCATGAGTTTTCCGGTGAGATCGACGGTCACAGCGTCTTTTTTTACGGGAGATGCAGGGATTGCATCTCAAGGGAAAAATTAGATACAAATCAGATGCGAAAAGTGATTGACAGAACGGACAAGAAGTGTTATAAAATTAGAAACGATTCTTGATTTTGAATCCAAGCGAATCTGATTCGCTGAAAAATAAACTCTTCAAATATGAAAGGATGGAAAAAAATTATGGCAAAGTTTGTATGTTCAGTATGTGGCTATGTTTACGAGGGAGATGCGGCTCCGGAGAAGTGCCCCCAGTGTAATGCACCCGCTTCCAAGTTCACCGAGCAGTCCGGCGAGATGAGCTGGGCGGCAGAGCACGTAGTAGGCGTGGCACAGGGCGTTTCCCAGGATATCATCGACGATCTGAGAGCGAACTTCAACGGTGAGTGCTCCGAGGTTGGTATGTATCTGGCAATGGCGCGTGTTGCACACCGCGAGGGCTATCCCGAGATCGGCCTGTACTGGGAGAAGGCAGCTTACGAGGAGGCAGAGCACGCTGCGAAGTTTGCGGAGCTCCTTGGCGAGGTTGTCACCGATTCCACCAAGAAGAACCTCGAGATGCGCGTAGAGGCCGAGAACGGCGCGACCGCCG
>CAMTZV010000295.1 GCA_947086625.1 uncultured bacterium
TCCCGGTCATTGTGGAACAGCTTTTAAATTCCCTGATGGGAATGGTGGACACGATGATGGTCAGCCGTGTAGGGAGCGCCGCGATGAGCGCGGTCTCGCTCGTGGATTCCATCAATATACTTGTCATCCAGATTTTTGCGGCACTGGCTACCGGTGCCGCTATTGTTTGTTCCCAGTATCTCGGAAAGGGCGACGGGGAGGGGGCAAACCGCGCGGCGCGGCAGATCTTTCTGACGGTGCTCGTCATCTCGGTCGGGTTGACGGCGCTCTGCCTGATCTTTTACAGGCCCTTGTTGCGGCTCGTGTTCGGCGAGGTAGAGCCGCTGGTCATGAAGAATTCCATCAGCTACTTTGTGATTACGGTACTCTCTTATCCGTTTATCGCGTTGTTTCACGCGGGGGCGGCGTTCTACCGTTCCGGCGGCAATTCCAAATTTCCAATGAAGGTCTCGATGCTCTCAAACGTGCTGAACATCGCGGGCAATGCCGTCCTTATTTTCGGTATGAAGCTCGGCGTGGAGGGCGCGGCAATTTCCACGCTTCTCTCGCGTGTGTTCTGTGCGGTTGTGGTGCTCGCATTTCTCGCGCGGGAAAAGGGGCAGCCGATCGTGCTCAACCACTATTTTTCCATCCGTCCGGAGTTTGCGCTTATCCACATGGTGCTCGCCATCGGAATCCCTTCAGGCATCGAAAACGGGATGTTCCAGTTCGGCAAGCTCGCGATCCAGTCCACGATCTCGACGCTCGGCACCGCCAATATTGCGGCGCAGGCGATGACGATTATTTTTGAAAATTTAAACAGCATGACCGGCGTGGGCGTGGGGATTGCGATGATGACGGTCATCGGACAGTGTATCGGCGCCGACCGGAAGGAGGAGGCGCGCTACTACATATGTAAGCTCACACTCTATGCGGAAATACTGACGGCGCTCTCGTGCCTGCTTGTCTTTGCGATCAGCAGGCCGGTTATGACGCTCGCGGGGATGGAGCCGGAGAGTATGCGCATCGCCTATGAGCTGATCTTTGCGATTACGGTCGTAAAGCCCTTTGGCTGGGTGCTCGCCTTTATCATGCCCTATGGGCTGCGGGCCGCGGGAGATGTGCGTTTTTCCATGATTGTCTCCATCTGTACGATGTGGTTTTGCCGGGTCATGCTCGCGATCTTTCTGATGCGGACGACGGACATCGGCCCGATGGGCGCGTGGATCGGCATGTTCGTGGACTGGACGCTACGGGCGTTTATCTTTGCGGGGCGGTATGTAAGCGGCGCATGGCTGAAAAAGAGGATTGTGTGAGATGGCAGAGGGCAGGGAGGAAAAGAGGATGCAGATGGACGGGCAGACGCGCAGAGAGCGCATGATACAGCTTTTACAGAATGCAAGAGAGCCGATCCCCGGTGCGCGGCTGGCAAAGGAGATGGGCGTGAGCCGTCAGGTGATCGTGCAGGATATCGCGCTGCTTCGGGCGGTGGACAAAAATATTCTGTCCACAAACAAGGGCTACGTGCTCTTCCACAGGCAGGCGGAGGGCTGCACGCGCTCGTTTCATGTGCTGCACACGGACGATCAGATCGTGGATGAGCTGTGCACGATCGTGGACTGCGGAGGCAGCGTGAAGGATGTGACGGTGGCGCATCCGATCTACGGGCAGATCAGTGTGGATCTGATTATCCGCAGCCGTATGGATGTGGAAAATTTTGTGTCGCAGGTAAAGGCATATCAGACAAAACCGCTCAACAACCTGACGGACGGCGAACATTTCCACACGGTCACGGCAGTAAGCGAGACGGCGCTGGATCGAATCGAGGAGGAATTAAGGGAAAAAGGGTACTTGCTTGATTAGGGAAGATGTGTTATAGTACGACTTGGCTGACAAGACAGCTGACAATACAATAGAATGACAGCGGTAAGGAAAGACTTATCGGATGCTGTCGCAGGAGGGGAGTACAATGACAAAGGATTCACTGAAAAAGCTGGGAAAAGAAATTTTTATTGACGGCTTAAGCGGCATGGCCAGCGGCCTGTTTGCGACGCTGATTATCGGTACGATCATCGTACAGATCGGAGGTCTGATCCCGGGGGCCATCGGCACGTATCTGTTTCTCATCGGAAAGCTGGCAAGCGCGCTCACCGGCGCAGGCATCGGCATCGGTACGGCAAGGCGTCTCGGGGCGAGCCCGCTTGTGGAGGTTTCTGCTGCCACCGCGGGCATGTGCGGCGCGTTTGCAAGCAAGATTATCGCGGGGACAGTGCTTATCACAGGGACGCTTGACTCCGGTATGGAGCTGAGCAACGCGGTTCTCTTCGTGGGGCCGGGCGAGCCGCTGGGTGCGTTTGTGGCGGTGATGGTGTGCATTTACATGGGACGGCTCGTAAGCGGCAGGACGAAGGTCGACATTCTCGTGACGCCGTTCGTGT
Source organism: uncultured bacterium (assembly GCA_947086625.1). Lineage (GTDB taxonomy): Bacteria > Bacillota > Clostridia > Lachnospirales > Lachnospiraceae > W0P33-017. The sequence continues at coordinate 2,418 of CAMTZV010000295.1, forward strand.
GTATCGTTTCCGGCTCTGCGGTCGGGCTTTTGGTCGGCCCGAGTATCTCGGCGTTCATGACGTGGCTTGGATCGGTCATCAACTGGGGAACCGAGCAGGCGCCCTTTATCATGGGGATCATCGTGTCTGTTCTGATGGGAATTATACTGACGCTTCCGATCTCGTCCGCGGCGCTGGGTGTGATCCTGGGGCTTTCCGGTATCGCTGCGGGTGCGGCGACGGTTGGCTGCTGCGCAAATATGATCGGCTTTGCGGTGGCGAGCTACCGTGAGAATAAAGTGAACGGGCTGCTCGCGCAGGGGCTTGGCACGAGTATGCTCCAGATCGGAAACATCGTAAAAAAGCCGGTCATCTGGCTCCCGGCGATCGCGGCGAGCGCCGTCCTCGGGCCAATCTCGACGTGTGTGCTGCGCATGACGAATAATGCCACTGGTTCGGGAATGGGCACCGCAGGGCTCGTCGGGCAGATCAACGCCTATCAGGACATGGTCGCAAACGGGATGAGCGCTGGCGTCGTGCTGGCAGAGATCGCCGTCATGCACTTCATTCTTCCGGCGGTCATCGCGTTTGCGGTATCCGAGCTGATGCGGAAGAAGGGCATGATCGCGGACGGGGATATGAAGCTGGAGGTTTAATGTATATCAAAGGGGCTGCGTTTGCAGTCCCTTGTTGTTTCGGCTTGTTTATTTTCTGTGAATGTGATAAACTGATTTTAGATCAGTTATTAGCTTACATTTGGAGGAGATATGGAATTTATCAAAGGCATATGCCCGCATTGCGGGGGCGAGCTGCAGATCCCGCAGGATCGTGCGCGCATTATCTGCATGTACTGCGGGAAAGAGCTCCTGGCAGCGGAGGCGGCGGAAGAGAGGGAGGAACCAAAGCCGGCCGAACCGGTTTCCGTGGAGCGCGCATCGGAAGCACTGCAAAATCTGTTGTATGGCATAGACAATCCAATGCAGTATTTCAAAAAGTCGCTGTATATGGATTTTTATAAAAAATATTTATTTGAGAATGCGAGAAATCTGGCGATTCTGGATCAGTTTTACGTGTCGCACGAACAGCCCCGGCCCCTGATGGAGCAGGCGGCTGAGCCGCTGGCACAGCGCGCGCAGGAGCAGTTAAAGGGCTTAAAGGGCAAAAAGAGGGAAGAATTGCAGATGGATCTGAACCTCTCGATGGTCGTCTACGTATTCCCGGCGCTGCTCGAGACAGAGGAGACGTCCGGAAAGGAGTGGACGGAAGTGCTCGCGGCGGTCTGGAAAAAGCATTTTCCGAAGACTGAGCTGA
>CAMTZV010000296.1 GCA_947086625.1 uncultured bacterium
CGCCCGCCGTTTGTGACGATCTCGCCGGCTTCGTTGAACGCCGTGCCCGCGTGGAAGCAGAAGCGGTCGTCTCTTCCCTCGAATTTTTCAAAGCCGGTGATCGGGTAGCCCTTCTCGTAGTGTACCGGATAGCCGTCGGAAGCGAGCACGACGCACACCGCCGCGTTGTCCTCAAACTGCAGGTCGATCCGATCCAGCGTGCCGTCCACGCACGCCTCCATCACGTCGATCATGTCGTTTTTCATGCGCGGCAGGACGACCTGCGCCTCCGGGTCGCCGAAGCGCGCGTTGTACTCGAGCACCTTCGGCCCGTCCTCTGTCAGCATCAGCCCGAAAAAGATGACGCCGACAAACGGCCTGCCCTCCGCCGCCATCGCGTCGACCGTCGCCTGATAGATGTGCTCTTTGCAGAACGCGTCTACCTCCTGCGTATAAAACGGGCTCGGCGAAAAGGTTCCCATGCCGCCGGTGTTTAAGCCCTGATCGCCGTCCTGCGCGCGCTTGTGATCCTGTGCGGAGGACATGATTTTTACCGTCTTGCCGTCCACAAACGAGAGCACGGACACCTCGCGCCCGGTCATAAACTGCTCGATCACCATGCGGTTTCCCGCCGCCCCGAACTTCTTATCCTGCATGATCTCCCGCACGCCGTCCTTCGCCTCGTCAAGCGAATTGCAGATCAGAACGCCCTTGCCGAGCGCCAGCCCGTCTGCCTTCAGGACGATCGGGAAATCCGCCGTTTCCAGATACGTAAGCGCCGCGTCCGCGTCGTCAAACGTCTCATACGCCGCGGTCGGGATGTTGTATTTTTTCATCAGCTCCTTGGAAAACGCCTTTGAGCCCTCCAGAATCGCCGCGTTTTTCCGCGGTCCGAACACGCGCAGCCCCCGCGCCTCGAACACGTCCACAACGCCGCCCACAAGCGGGTCATCCATGCCGATGATCGTCAGATCGATCTGCTTTTCCTTTGCGAAATCCGCCAGCTTATCAAACTCCATCGCGCCGATCTTCACGCACTCCGCCAGCGCGGCGATGCCCGCGTTGCCCGGTGCGCAGTAAATTTTATCCACCCGGGGGCTTTTCGCCGCCGCCATGGCGATCGCGTGCTCCCTGCCGCCGCTTCCTACGATCAAAACCTTCATCTGTAAATCCTCCTGCCCTTCACGGCCTAACAATCAAACAAACTCCTCGACGTCCCCTTCAATCCGCACGACGCCGTCCGCCACCGTCACGCGGCCGTTTGCGATCAGATCGATCGCCAGCGGCAGAATGATCCACTCCGCCCGCTCCATCACGCGCCGCTGCAAGATCTCCGGCGTATCGTCCGGCAAAACGCCCACCGCCTTCTGTAAAATGATCGGCCCGGTGTCCGTGCCCTCGTCCACAAAGTGGCACGTCGCACCCGTCACCTTCACACCACGCCGCAATGCTTCCTCGTGCACCTTTAAGCCATAAAAGCCCTTCCCGCAAAACGACGGGATGAGCGACGGGTGAATGTTCACGATGCGGTTTTTGTACGCCGCGATGAGCTGCGGCGGCACGATGACCAGATAGCCCGCCAGCACGATCAGATCAATGCCGCGGGAGACGATCGTCTCCGTCAGCGCATCGTTAAAGCCCGCCCGGCTCTCATACGACTTCGGCGAGAGGCACAGCGCGTCGATGCCGTGCTCCCGCGCGCGGGTGAGCGCATAAGCGTTTGCATTGTTGCTGATCACCACGTCGATGCACGCGTTTGTGATATGTCCCGCCGCAATGGCATCGATGACTGCCTGCAGATTTGTCCCGCCGCCGGACACCAAAACCGCCAGCTTTAACATAAATCCACCCCTTTTTCTCCGTCCGCGATATGCCCCACGACATAGGGCGTATCGCCCGCCGCGCGCATGGCCTCCATCGCCGCATCCACATCCGCGGGATCAAGCGCAACGACCATACCAAGGCACATATTGCCCTCCCTTGAAAGCATCGCAAAGATCGGCGGAACGGGGTAGCTGCCCTTCTCGATGAGCGCGCGTCTGCCCTCCGGCAGCATCCGCGGGATATTTTCATAGAAGCCGCCGCCGGTGATGTGGCTGCAGCCTTTGATGCGCACCCCGGCCTTTCGCACGTTTTTTAACGCCTGTACATAGATCCGCGTCGGGGTGAGCAATGCCTCGCCGAGCGTCGCCCCCAGCTCCTCCTGATATCTGCGCAGCGATTTCTCGTTCATCGCAAAAATTTTCCGCACGAGTGAAAAGCCGTTGGAATGGACGCCTGTGGACGCCAGCCCCACGAGCACGTCGCCCGCTTTGATGTCCGCTCCGGTCACGATGTCCTTCTCGTCCACGACGCCGACCGCAAAGCCCGCCAGGTCGTACTCGTCCTCCGGCATCAGTCCCGGATGCTCCGCCGTCTCGCCGCCGATGAGCGCACAGCCCGCCTGTCTGCACCCTTCCGCCACACCGCCCACGATCGACGCGATCTTCTCGGGATAGTTTTTGCCGCACGCGATGTAATCGAGGAAAAACAGCGGTTCGCCGCCCGCGCACACAACATCGTTGACGCACATTGCCACCGCGTCGATACCGATCGTGTCATGCTTGTCCATCAGAAACGCAAGCTTCACCTTCGTGCCGCAGCCATCCGTGCCGGAGAGCAGCACCGGGTACTCCATCTGTTTGATTTTCTCAAGCGAAAATGCGCCGGAAAAGCCGCCGAGCCCGCCTAAGACTTCCGGGCGCATTGTCGACTTTACGTGCTTCTTCATCAGCTCCACCGAACGGTAGCCCGCCTCGATATCTACCCCTGAATGCTTATAATCCATGTCCGCTCCTTTCAAATCCATATCCGCCTAATAGTTTTTATAGCCAACCTCCTGCAGCTTCGCGTCCTTTGCCATCACCTGCTCTTTGAGCTCTTTTGCATACGCTTTCAGCTTTTCCAAAAGCGCTGCGTCGCCGGTCGCCAGTATCTTTGCCGCCAGAAGCCCCGCGTTTGCGCCGCCGTTTATCGCCACGGTCGCCACGGGGATGCCGCTCGGCATCTGCACGATCGAGTAGAGCGAGTCGCGCCCGCCAAGAGAGCTCGTGTGCATCGGGATTCCGATGACCGGCATCGGGAAGATCGCCGCGCACATGCCCGGCAGATGCGCCGCCATGCCCGCGCCCGCGATGATGACCTTGTAGCCGCGCTCCTCGGCGCTCTTTGCATACGCGAAAAATTCCTCCGGCTCGCGGTGCGCCGAGATGATGTGCATCTCGTAGTCCACGCCCAGCCTGTCCAAAATGTCCGCCGCCTTTGCCATGACGGGCATGTCCGAATCGCTGCCCATGACAATTCCTACTCTCGCCATACTATTTCCTCCTTATTTGCCTGCTTTTTGGCATACAGGTATGCCCGCAGGGTATTTCCTCCTTTAATACCAATGTAGCGCCCGTTCGCTTTCGCTCACGGGCATATCGTATTTGCCTGCTTTTTGGCATACTGGTATGCCCTGTAGTGCCCGCTCATAGCTGCTTGCGGGCATGTGTAAACGTCACGTCATACAATACCCAGCCGACGATGGCTGGATGTTTCTGAACAAAAACCGTTATAAAAACGTCGGCGCTTAGCGAGGTATTTTCGAGCTTAGCGACCGCTACGTTTTTATTCGAGGATATGTCATTTATTCCCGAAGGGAATCAATGACCTGCTTGCGCATCAGCGCAATTCCT
>CAMTZV010000297.1 GCA_947086625.1 uncultured bacterium
TATTTTAGCTCCTCCGTCCCGTTGATGCGTGCGTTCTGCATCGGAACTGCTTCTTTAAGGATTTTACCGTCGGAGCGGATAATCGAGTAATAGGAGCCGGCAAAGTTCGACTTTTTATCCAATTTCTCCCACATGACAATCGCCTTATCACGGTCGATCACAGCCATTGCAGACGCCCCAACGCCGACGTTTTTATAATCAGTCAGCCACACGATGCCGGTATCCGTCTGCTTTTTTCCTGCGCTCGTCCCTTTCCGGGTCGAAGCGTCCAAAAGCGGCTCTCCGGTGGCGGCGTCCAGCATCTGGAAAAACATCTGCTCATTTTCATTCCTGCTCTTTGCCGTCATCGATTTCACGGAGGAGCCCACGAGCACAAACCCCTTGTCCAGCTCCCCGACCCCGGTCAGCCCCGCCCGCGTAAAATTATCACCCTCTTCCCCGTAAAAGTGGAAGGGCGTAGCCTGTGTCCATCCTTCCTCTCCAAATTCATCCGCCTTCGGCTGCTGGCAGATCGTAAGGTGCAGGCCCCGCGGAAAGCCGTCGCCGTGATCCGCAAAAATAACGCTTTCATCCGCACAGGGCGCCAGCCCTTCTGTCACGAGAACCGCCTGGTTAAAGGAATGGCCGACAAAACTGTCGTACGCGTAGCTGCGCTTCATCGTAGCGGAATCCACGCAGAACACAGCATTGCACTGGTGGCCGTTATACATCCGCCGCGCATAGGAGCAGATGAGAAGCTCCCCACGAAACGCCATCGCACAGTTGCCCATGTCAAACGGCTCCCGCGTCATCCACATATTTTCCACCTTTTTTCCGTCGTCGTCCTTCTCATAAAAGTCCCTGTCCTCGCACTTCCCGAGCAGCTTTCCGGACGGGCTGTACTTGTAGATCGCAAAGGTGACCTTGCTGCCCGGCTTTTGTTTCCTGTCATCCTGCCCGCACGCGATATAAAAATTTCCCGCCTTGTCGCAGCAGACTCCGCCGATTTTTTCCATCGGCTTTTTTATCGTAACCGTGTCCGATATCTCCAGCTTATCATCGATATGGGAAATAAAAACCTTCTTGCTGTTGGCGTAGGCGATCGTATACACGCCGTCCGGGTCGATAAAATCGCTGATTGGGGACGTCTGGCTGTATCTGCCGTCTGTACTCGTACGCGTGCGTATTTCCAGCGGCACGTCGTTTTTGCTCAAAACCGCCGTCTTTCCCCCGGCCGCCCGGGCATTTGTCTGCGGAAGCATCGTCACGGCAAGCGCCAGCCCCGTGATGACAGCCGTTATCCATACTGTTGCATTTTTCTTCATGTATCTACACCTCTTTCATTTCTTCGTTTCCATCTGTCATTATAGTCGCATTACGACTATTTTGCAATAGTCCTGCCACGACTTTTTTATAATAATATGAGAATCGTTGCTTTTCACACCCGGCCCATGGCTGCGGGAGAACATAATTAAAACAGCAGTTTGGACTTCACCAGAGGCGCCCAATATGACAATATTTCCGAACATCCGCAATTTGCGCGAAGACAGCGACAAAACACAGACCGAGCTTGCCGACTACCTCCACGTAAAGCAGACGACCTACTCCAAGTACGAGCTGGGCAAAATCAACATTCCCGTTGAGGTTTTTATAAAGCTCGCAGACTATTACGGCGTTTCCGTTGATTACCTGCTGGGGAGGACGGGGAGGAAGTAATTATTTTACATGTCATTCGTTGACAATTCGTCGTCAGCCGTGTACGATAGACGCAAGAGATGACGCTATGAATTTCTATTCCATCCGCGATTTGCAAGCGATCCGGCAGGCAAAAGCCATGATCGCGTTTGACCGTCGCAGACTTTTATCAAATGCATTTTTCATGAACCGAAAGGAGCTGTCTTGAAAGAATTGATTTAACAAAGCTGCGGAATGCTCTTTCAAATGATGCTTTCGCAGACTTTGAAGATTGTTTACAGATGGAATGCGCAAAAAGATTTTATGCCGACTATATCGTTACCAGAAATACATCTGATTTTTCCCAAAGCACGGTTCCATGCATTGAACCACAAAATTTATGTGAGATATTAAAAACTATTTGAAAAAGTACCGCAGGATCTGCGGTACTTTTCTTTCTCTGACAAACTCCACTTCACGGGTTGTCGTCCTTTTTTACTTTCAATTCGGGGGAAAGTCGATGGAACCTCCTTTCCCCACCTTAAGCGTTATCCAACGAACGGCTTTACTCCTCTCCGACCTCGCCCCCGCCCTGCGAGAGCCACTTTAAGTAGGCGTTGATGAACGGGTCCAGCCCGCCGTCCAGCACCGCGTCGACGTTCCCGGTCTCATAGGCGGTGCGGCGGTCCTTGACCATCGTGTACGGCTGCATGACATAGGAGCGGATCTGGTTGCCCCAGCCGATCTCTGTCACCTCGCCGCGAATCTCGGCCTCCTTCGCCTCGTTTTCCTGACGGCGCAGCATGAGCAGCTTGCTCTTTAACATCTGCATTGCCTTGTCCTTGTTCATGTGCTGGGAGCGCTCGTTCTGGCACGTCACGACGATGCCCGTTGGGAAATGCGTGATGCGGATGGCCGACGACGTCTTGTTGATGTGCTGGCCGCCTGCGCCGCTCGAGCGGTACGTGTCGATGCGGATATCCTCGTCCTTTACCTCGATGTCGATATCCTCCTCGATATCCGGCATCACATCACAGGAAACAAAGGATGTCTGCCGCTTGCCCGCCGCGTTAAACGGTGAGATGCGCACGAGCCGGTGCACACCCTTCTCGGACTTGAGATAGCCGAAGGCGTTCTCGCCGTTGACCTGAAAGGTCACGGACTTGATGCCCGCCTCGTCGCCCTCGTGAAAGTCGAGCACGTCCACGGAAAAGCCCTTCGCGTTCGCCCAGCGCGTATACATGCGATAGAGCATGGAAGCCCAGTCGCACGACTCGGTGCCGCCTGCCCCCGCGTTTAAGGAGACAATCGCCGCATCCGCGTCAAATTCGCCCGAGAGCAGCGTCTTGATACGGATACCCTCAAACGTCCGCTCATAGGTATCCTTTGCCTCCTCAATCTCTGCTAAAAGCGACGCGTCGTTTTCCTCCTCCGCCATCTGGATAAGCGTCTCGATATCCTCGTAACACGTTTCCAGGCTGCGGTAGGTTTCCAGATCATCCTTCAAGCCTTTGAGCGTTTTCATCTTCTGCTGGGAGGCTTCAGCGTTGTCCCAGAAGCCGGGCGCCTCCATCTCCCGCTCCAGTTCCTCAATCCGTTTTGACTTATTTGCTAAGTCAAAGTGCATCCCTCACTTCCAGAAGTGGTTCTTTCCACGTATTTAATAACATGCGATACGGATCTAATTCTACCATTCTGTCACCTTCTTTCTACTTCGTAGAAAGGCAAAAATCCATTCAAAATTGCCTGCGGCAATGGGATTTTTGCCCATCGTATCATGTTCTTACGGTCTCAGCGGCCAGCGCTTCGACCTGTGCCAACTGTTTCACCCTCCTGCTTCACCGGCGGCGTGGCTATCCAACATCCTACCTTTTATCCGGCATGAAATTTCACTCCCCCTGCAACACTTCAATCGCCTTCAAAATCTGATTGTCCTCCATCATATCGTACACTTCCGCGTCCGGGTTCAGGTACTCATATTCCAGCTCGACATCCGGCTCGATGCCCGCGCCGTGAATGTTCTCCCCACTCGGCGTAAAAT
>CAMTZV010000298.1 GCA_947086625.1 uncultured bacterium
TAAATCCGGCGCAAAGCCGCCCTCGTCACCCACAGCGGTGGAAAGGCCGTCGCGGCTTAAGAGACTCTTTAAGGTGTGGTAGATTTCCGCGCCCATGCGAAGGGCATCGTGCAGGCTGTCCGCGCCCACGGGCATAATCATAAACTCCTGGAAGTCAAGGTTGTTTTTCGCGTGCACGCCGCCGTTTAGGATGTTCATCATCGGAACGGGCATCCGGTTTGCATTGCAGCCGCCAATGTAGCGGTAGAGCGGGATATCGAGGGCTGCGGCTGCGGTGCGCGCGGCGGCGAGCGAGACGCTTAGCATGCTGTTTGCGCCCAGCTTCGCCTTGTTTGGCGTGTCGTCAAGCTTGATCATGCGGTAGTCTATCTTGCGCTGGTCGAAGACGTTGTCGCCGTTTAAGAGCTTATGGATGGCGTCGTTGACGTGGGTGGCGGCGTTTAGGACGCTCTTTCCGAGATACTGCGCCTCGCCGTCGCGCAGCTCGACCGCCTCATGCTCCCCGGTGGAAGCGCCGGAGGGGACGGATGCGCGGCATGTCACATCCTCCGCGGTGAGGCGTGTTTCAAGCGTGGGATTTCCTCTGGAATCAAGGATCTGCCTTGCATAGATATGTGTGATCGGTTTGTTATGGTTCATAGTAAAAGCCTCCTGTCTGTTGGTATCTTTTTCTTTGCTTTTCTTTGGCTAGGATTTCCAGACGGGAGGCTTTTTATACGCGGCGGGCCGAAATTGTTGCGCCCGCTGCCGGGGTATTTTTTGCGGCATGTTTTTGTCCGGGGACGGCTTTGAAGCGTTTACGGCGTCTCCTGCGAGACGACGCCGTTTTCGTCGATGGAGACGCCCTCGGAGATGCTTTCCAGATAATCGCAGGTCGCCTGCTTTTTTTCACCGTCGTCGGCCTGTGTGCGCGCGTTCTGCGCGCTTGCCGGGATGAGCTGATAAACGGGCGCACCCTCGGGCGGCACCGTGACCTTTAAGACGGCGGTGCGGGCGATCTCGCGGTTGAAGATGAAGTTTCCGAGACTGTAGAAGACGGGCTTGTTCTGATAGTAAGCGATGCCCTGCAGCACGTGCGGGTGCGCGCCCACCACGAGATCCGCGCCCGCGTCGATGTACTGCTGTGCCATCGTCACCTGATAGTCCTGCGGATACTCGTCGCGCTCAATGCCCCAGTGGACAAAGACCGAGAGGAAGTCGCACTGTGCGCGCGCCTGCCCGATCGCGGCCAGAAGCAGGGCGGGGTCGTAGGTCGTGAACACGCCGGGCGAGGCGTTTTTGATATCCCACGAGACAACCGGGATGACGCGGGAGGCGGCGAGAAAGCCGAACGTTTTCCCGTTTACTTCTTTTGTGATGAGCGCGCCTGCGCGCTCCAGATCGACGCCCGCGCCCATGTAATCGATGCCCGCGGCGTCTAAGGTGTCAAACGTGTCGAGCAGCCCGTCGGGGCCGAAGTCGAGCACATGGTTGTTGGCGATCCCCGCGATATCGACGCCCATGTCGGTAAGTATTTTCACATAATCGGGGTTTACCCGGAACGTAAACTGCTTGTCGGGCGCCTGTTCCCCGCGGGTGCTGAACGGAAATTCGTTGTTGACGACGGTGATGTCGGCGGTCGTCAGTGCATCAAGCAGGACAGGCGAGAGCACGCCGGCGATGCCGTCCCGGTCGTAATTTGCAAGCACGTAGTCGGAGAGAAGCACGTCGCCCGTAAAGAGCAGCGTCACCGGCTCCGGTTCCGGTTCCGGCTCTTTTTGCGGCGCCTGCTCTGCGGAAGCCTGCCCCGGCGTTTGTTCGCTTGCCGCGCCGTCCATGGAGGCCTGCCCCGGCTTTGGCTCGTTTGCCGCGCCGCCGGAGGGCTCCTTCATTTCCCCGTCTGCGCGGCCCTCCTCGTCCGCAGGCGCGTCCGTCCCTGCGAGATTGTCCACGGACGGCTCCCGGCTGTTTTTCAGGGAAAGGCTGACGGCGAACAGTATCGCAAGCGAGCAGACTAAGATCGGTAAAAGCACACACAAAACGCGCCTCGTGCGGCGCATGGCAGATTTCTTTTTCATGGCGGGATCCTTTCGGATTTTTTGTTTTATTGTACCACCATTCACAAAAAGTTTCAAATTTTCATGGACTTGGCACAATTCTGTGTTACAATACTTTCATATGAAAAAGGCTGAGAAACAAAAAGATCAAAAACAAAAAGATCAAAAACGAAAAGATCAAAAACAACAAAAGCAGGGCAGGTCAGCGGACGGCGCGCGCCTGTTTCGCGGGCCGCACCGCCGTGAGCAGATCCCGCGGTGGGATAAGCTCGACAATACCGCGCACCTCTTTCCGGTGATCGCGGGCGAGAGCATGACAAACACCTACCGCATCGCCGCAGAGCTGACGGAGGAGGTAGACGGCGGTATCCTTCAGGAAGCACTTGACATCGTGCTCCCGAAGTTCGACCTGTTCAACGTGCGGATGCGCACCGGCGTGTTCTGGTATTATTTTGAAGAAAACGGGAAAAAAGCCCCGACGGTGAAGGAGGAGCACGCATATCCGTGCCGCTATATCCTGTCGAACAAAAATCAGGGCTACCTCTTCCGCGTCTCCTATTATAAAAGGCGCATCAATCTGGAGGTCTTTCATGTGCTGACCGACGGCATGGGCGGCATCAATTTTCTGAAGGAGCTGACCTATCAGTATCTTCGGCTCGTGCATCCGAAGCTGCGGGAAAAGGACGGTGACGCTTTAAGCGCCGAGACGTCCTTAAACCGCGAGGACAGCTTTCTGCGCAATTACCGCAGGAGCGCGCGAAGGGGCTACAAATCCGCAAAGGCGTACGAGATCACGGGCGAGCGGCTCGACCAGGACGAGCTGGGCGTGCTTCACGGGTTTGTAAGCATCGCGGAGCTTAAAAAGGTGTGCCGCCAGCGGGATTTGAGCATCAACGAATATCTGGTGGCGACCTATGTGTGGAGCATTTATAAAGAATGTCTGCACGGCATGATTAGCGAGCGGGCGATCCGTGCGGCGGTTCCGGTGAACCTGCGCCCGTTTTTTGACTCGGTGACGACGAAAAATTTCTTTGTCATGGTGTCTGCGGAGCTGGTTCCCGACGAGGAGAACATGTCCTATGAGACGGTCGTGGCGCGGGTGCGGGACAGTCTGCGGGCGCAGATCAACAAGGAGCATCTGGAGGAGCTTTTCTCCTACAACGTGTCCAACCAGCAAAATCTCTTTGCGCGGGCGGTGCCGCTGTTTCTTAAAAATATCGCGATACGGCTCGTGTACACGCGCTCGGCGCTGGCGAACACGACGACGATGACAAACATCGGAAACGTGAAGCTCCTTCCGGAATATGAGCCGTACGTGCACATGTTCCACGCGTTTCTTGCGATGAGCAAGGGGCAGCTTTTGAAGGCGACGGTCTGCTCGTATAAAGACACACTCGCCGTGACGTTCAGCTCGCGGCTCGCCGGGGCACATGTGCAGCGCGCCTTTTTCCGGCAGCTTGCGGCGGACGGGCTTACGGTTACGATAGAAAGCAACGGGGTGTATGTATGAGTAAATGCAGACAGTGCAACGTAATCATTCACGACGACGCGCAGGTATGTCCGCTGTGCCGGTGCGTGCTCGATCCGGATGAGAGCGCGGAAAACAAATACCCGGATATCTGGGCAAAAAATTATGTGTTGAAGCTTGCG
>CAMTZV010000299.1 GCA_947086625.1 uncultured bacterium
ACGGGGCCGTCGGGGTGCGGCAAATCGACGCTTTTGCATGTGATCGGCGGCCTGCTGGCTCCGACAAAGGGCCACGTGCTTATCGACGGGGCGTCGCTGTATGAAAAGGATGCGGCGGCGCTTGCGCGGTATCGGAGAAGGCGGGCAGGCATCGTGTACCAGTTTTACAACCTGGTGCCGGAGCTGACAGCACGGGAAAACCTTGTGCTGCCGGCGCGCATGGACGGATGTGAGCCGGACGGCGCGTGGGTGGATGAGGTGCTTAGCATTTTAGGGATGCGGGAAAAGCAAAACGCTTATCCGCGCGAGCTCTCCGGCGGGCAGCAGCAGAAGATCGCGGTTGGCCGGGCGCTTGTGAACCGTCCGGGTTTTTTGCTGGCAGACGAGCCGACCGGAAATCTGGACTGCGCGAAGCGGGACGAGGTGCTCGCGCTGATCCAACGGCTGAATGAGCGGGAGGGTATGACGGTGATTCTCGTCACCCACGACCCGTCTGTGGCGGGCATGGCGCGGCGCAGGCTTCGCATGTCGGACGGGCGGATTGTGGAGGATACGGCGGGCCGGACAGCGGCGGAGAAGGTAAAAAACCGGGAAAAGGCAGGCTGTGAGCGTGCGGCGGGCCGGACAGCGGCGAGAGGAGGGCGCGCGTGATGAGACGATTTGATCTGTGGCTTGCCCTGCGGCTTCTGGCAGGACAAAAGCTGCGCGCGGCGACGTTGTTTTGCGGAATGCTTGCTTCGAGCTTTTTGGTGGACGCGTTCGGGCAGCTCGGTGGCTGGCTGCTGCGGGAGGTGTGCGGCGAGGGGGAGCGCGCGCGGTTTGACGGGACGTTTGGCGTTCTGGCGGTTTTGGCGGCGGTGCTGGTGCTGCTCGTGTGCTTCTGCGCATACGTGCTGCTCCGGAATCTGTATACGGTGACGCTTGTACAGCGGCAAAAAAGCCTGATCCGCCTGCGGGCGCTCGGGGCGGACAGGCGCACGCTGGGTTGCGTGACGCTTGTGGAATTGATCGTGCTCTTTCCTGCCGCGGCGCTGCCGGGAGTGTTCCTTGCGCGGCTGACGGTGCGATGCGCAGGCGTTTCCGATATGCCGTTCCGGATCGATGCGGCGGCGCTTGGAGCGGTGCTTGCGGCCGCGGCGCTCTGCGCGCTTCGTCCGCTGTCTGGCGCTCTGCGGGCGGCGGACAGGAACGCCGGATGTGTCGGACAGAGGAAAAAGAGACGGGCCGGGAATGCCGGACAAAGGAAGAAGAGACATGCCGGGCGGGCCGGGCATCTTCTCCGCAAGCGCCGGTCAGAAAAGCCGCGCATCGGACAAACCCGTCGCCGCAAAATCCGTGTGCGGAGCACCCGCCAGCGCATGGGCAGCTTTTACCGGTATATGGCGCGGGCATACCGCGAGGCAGACCGCGGGCGTTACCGGAGGATCACGGCGGCGTTCGCCGTGGCGATCCTTCTGTTCGTTCCGGCTGACCATGTGATCGGTACGAATCTTGCGCTGCACCGCGCGGGTCTTGACATGAAATACGGTGTCCAGTACGACGCCGGACCGAGAGACGAAGCCGAATTGCAGGCGGCTCTCGCGGCGTGTAAAAGGCTGGCGGCGCAAAATGCGCCGGACGCTTCCGTCACGTATGCCGCGTTGCCCGTGACGGCGGAGGTGGAGCCGGGTATTTTGAGCGGAGAGCTGCGTGCGCTTTTGCGGGAAAGCGGCTGGGAGGAGGAGCCGGCATTTGCGGCGGCGGGAACGCTTTTGTTTCTGGACGAGGGCAGCTATGCGGCGTATGTCCGGGCGTGCGGCGGCGGGGCGGACTGCCCGGCGGTTCTCATCGACCGTTACACAAACCGTGCGGCGTGGAAGAGCGATGCGCGGGCGTGGCCGCGGGAGACAGCGCTACTCTCGGATGCAGGCGCGGCGGGTCTGGCCGGGAGCTTACGCTTTTTCTCCCCCGACGAAGAGCGGAGGCCGTTTCGCGTCGCGCCGGGGCTTGTCACGGACAAGCTTCCCGACGGGGTAGACTTCGACGGAAATCTCACTGTCATTTTGCCGCTCGGGATGCTCCCGGCATTGCAGTTTTCGCAGACGCAGATCGGTTTTCTGCGGGTGTGCGGGAAATACGAGGACGCGGGGGCGTCGTCGTTTCAGGAGCTTGTGAGCTGTCTTGGAGCAGACGCGCTCGGCGCGCTGCGAAACAGCCGGGAAATTTTTGCGGAGTGGTACTTGTACAGCATTGTGTGATTAACGGAGAATAATGTGCTTGATATCTGCGGCAGATGTGCGTCTACAAGCCGACGGCGTAGCGGGCTACGTCTAGGATTGGAGACGTGCATCTGACGTAGATAGCGAGTGCAGGATTCATCGTTAATTATGCAATGTTGTACTAGGCTCCGACACATTTCGGGAGATCGCATGAACAGAGAAACGGAGCGTCTCACGCAGGCGTTTGAAGAGGTATACGAGCTTTATTTTAAGGATGTTTACAAATATGTGTGCGCGCTGTGCCACAACCCGGACGTGGCGGAGGAGGTTACGCAGGAGACGTTTTATCAGGCGATGAAGGCGATGCCATCGTTTCGCGGGGAGTGCAAGCTGCTCGTCTGGCTGTGCCAGATCGCAAAGCACGCTTACTTTGCGCGGCTGCGCCGGGAGAAGCGGATGGCGGGCGGGCCGCCGGACGAGGCGGATGCGCGGGCGCTGTCCGATTCGCCCTCGCTTGAACAGCGGCTTTTGGATGAGGCGGACGCGTTTGCGGTGCACCGGTATCTGCATCGGCTGGACGAGCCGTACAAGGAGGTTTTTATGCTGCGGGTGTTCGGAGAGCTTTCGTTTCGGAAGATCGCGCAGATTTTTGAGAGGACGGAGGGCTGGGCGCGGGTGTGCTATCACCGGGCGAAGCTGCGGCTGATCCGTGAAATGGAGGAAAACGATGGATAGGATTTCTTGCGATATTATTTGCGACCTGCTTCCGCTCTACTGCGACGACGTCATTTCGGAGGACGGGCGCGTGCTTGTGGCGGAGCATCTGAGGGGCTGCGCGGCCTGTGCGGGGACGCTTGAAAAAATGAAGACGGAGTGCCACGTATCCGGCGGTCAGGAGCGGGCGCGGGAGGCGGTCGTGAAGGGCATGGCATCGGCGTGGGGCCGCTCGGTGAAGAAAAGCTTTGCGCAGGGCGCGCTGCTGGCGTTTCTGATGTGCCTGCTGCTTGCCGGAGCGCGTTGTGCGCTGACGCGGCTTGTGCTGGTCAATGTGCCGGGCGGGCAGCTCGCGGCGTCCGTCGGGCGCGTGACGGATGAGCGGGTGGAGCTGTCCGTCACGGCGGAAAACGGGAAGCGCGTGTCAAGGACCGACGTCAGGATCACGGCGGACGGAAGGTGCTATCTGATTGTGAAACAGGCGCTGCTTGCGGAGAAAAACGGCGAGGGGGAGCGCTGGACGGGGGATTTTTCGCTCGCGCGAAGCGGTGTGACACAGGCGGGGGATACCGTTCGGATTACGGAGATCTACTGCGGGGATGAAGCGGGCGGTGTGCTCGTGTGGCGGGAGGAGTGAGCGGGCGCTCCGTTCATCGACTGTGAGACGTGCTCATTCATGCAGGCATGATTCGCCCGTCTTGCAGCCGATGGCTGAACTGCTTCAAAAGTATAAATTGCAAGACAAATGTATAATTTTTACAATTGTGTCG
>CAMTZV010000300.1 GCA_947086625.1 uncultured bacterium
AACGTACCTGCCTTCTCAATTTTGTTGCCGGTAGCTTTCAGAGGAATTAAGAAAGCGCTTGCTCCCTCGTGGTTAACCTCTGTCTCATCACCGGTAACGGAAGTATTCTGAACATTCAGATCCGTCAGAACAGGAGCAGCGTTAAAGGTTACCTCTGCCTCGCTGTCTTTGACATCCTTCGGAGTCATGTCACTGCCATACTGGTCCTTGATGCCCATCAGGATCGCATAGTCAGAAACCTTAGCGCCAGTTGTAAGGTTGCCCTCAACCAGCTTGCTTGTCTTTGTGCTGTAAATACCGTAAACGGTAGCTTCAGCAGCGACTGCCTTCGGCTGATAGGTAATTGTAGTATTTAAGTTCACGCCGGTTGAAGTATCAACAAGCACGATGGTTCCGGTTGTTCCGGGGATGGTCAGCATTGTATTGATGGGAGCGATTGTGATACGGCCGCTCTTATCAACGCCTGCTGAGGTAACGCTCTCAGTCGTTCCAAACGTACAGGTAACCTGAGGCTCGTTGACTGCCATCATCTCGCCATACTGATTCAGGGCCTTGTAGGAAACGGTTGCTCTTGTAGAAACCTTTGCGGAAGCTACCAGATTCGCGCTTACCAGCTCGAAGGAAGTCAGTTTCTCGTCCTGAACGGTGATATCCGCGGTCAGCACGTCCGTACCGGAAGTTACCTCTACGGTGTAGGTGCCCTCTGTGAGCTTGGTTCCCATGATGAGCTCAGCGCTCTTCGCATCTGCCGCATATGTGGTAGTTGCGATGGTGGGGGTTGCCGCACCCTTCTTTACTACGATCTTTGCGGTTGCCGGATCAACAGCCTTGTTGAATGTAACGGCAATCTTCTTAACGCCCTTTGCCTCGGCGGTCATGGTCAGCTTATCTTCTTTTTTAGCCTTTACTACGCAGCGATATTTCTTCGTGGTAGTCTTCTTCGTCTTGCTGTTCTTGAAGGTCACCTTGACTACCGTACTACCAGCAACTGTACCAGGAGTAACCTTGATACCCTTCTTGCTGCTCGCTACCTTAACGGTCGCTTTGCTTGTGTTTCCGACAGTAGCCTTGGTGATCTTGAACTTCTTCAAGGTAGCTGCGGAAGCCTTGTAGGTCTTTGTAGCACCGCCGACTCTAACAGCGAACTGTTTCGAAGCCATGGCAGGTGTACTTGCTGCAGAAGCTACAGTTACATTCGTAGCCGCTGACAGTGAGAACGCCATTGCTAAGGATAATCCTGTAGCAAGTGCTCTCGTCATGAAACTCTTTTTCATGTCCTTTTTCCTCCTTAAATTTTGTCATACTCTCGTATGATGTTTGTTTTTGTCATCTTAGTATACAATATCCTCGGCGAATTGTCCATAGTTTAACAGCTAATTTGTTAAAAAGTTTGTAACAATTCATCGCCACTTCCCACAAAAGATACTGTGTTCCATCTGACACTATATATTTACGATGGCACTGTTTAAAAAAGTGGGGTCGGATAAAACTTTTTTAAAAAAATTTTTTTCAGTATGAAAGCAGCTGTTTGATGTAGTCGTCGCGCAGGCTGTAGCCGTAGTTCACACCGGTCGCCCAGCCGGCCCCTGTGGGGTTTTCATGCACGCCGAGCCACTCCACATAGGGCGCGGAGCTTCTCTTTACATAGGAGAAGCGGGGGTCTACGCACTCCCCGTTCAGCGGCTCGTCACAGGCATACGCCTTCAGATGCTGCACCTGCGCGCGGATCCCGGTCTCTACGTCGGGAAAGAACGCGCCCTGCTCGCCGCCTCCGGTCGCCCCGATGCCCGCAAAGTTGCACTGCTCCGGCTCCACATCGCCGCCAAAGCGCAAAAACCCGGTCTCCTTACATACCTGTGCAAATACGACCTCCGCCTTGACACCCTCCGCGGCCGCCTCGTCGTAGACGATCTCGCAGAAGTCCTCCAGCGTGGGCGCTCCGTACTCGCTGTAGATCTCCTCCGGGTAATCGCCGCCGCGCGCTTTGAAAAATGCCGCCATCTTCGCCGCGGTCGTACTGCTCTTTCCCATAATGCCGTAGCCGGCCACGACGCTCTTTACATTCGAAGACTCCGAGAACGCAGTCCCCGCTGAGTTATGTACATACGCTTTTACCTTATAATAATAGGTAGTTCCCGCTTTGCTGCTGCTCTCGTCGATATAGGTCAGCTTGTCGGCTCCCTTTACGGTCGCCACCTTCTGAAAGCCGCTCGTTTTCTTCGTGCTGCGGTAAATGCGGTAGCCCTCGGCGCCGGACACGCGCGTCCACTCGAGATAGATACCGGGCCTGCTCTTCGTGATCCTCGTCGATGTGAGCGCGGGGGTCTGGATGTTTCGTACACCCAGACTCTCCACAAACCCGGTCGAGCCGTTGACCGGACTCTTCTTATTATAAGCGTTGACCCTGTAGTAATAGGTCATGCCGCGCTCTGTGTTTTTGTCCACATAATAGTTCTGCGAATCCTTCGTAATCGTCGCCACGGTTTGAAAACCGCTGTCCGCGCTCGTGGAGCGCTGCACGACATAGCTTGAGGCGCCCGTGGCCTTTGTCCATACGACCTTGATGCTTCCGTCGTCCCGGACATCCAGGCGCTTCATCTCGGGCGATTTCAACAGCGTCGCGGTGAGCGCCGCTGAGCTTTTTCCGAAACCTTCATTATTATATATCTTATTGATCGTGCGGATTTTGTAGCCGTACGTCCTGCCGGGTACGGCTGTCTTGTCGTTATACGCGCCCTTTGCAGGATCGCTTACCGTTGCGATGCGCTTGTAGGAGCCGCCGTTTTCACTGCGGTATACGGCATAGCCGTCTGCATCCGCGTAGGGCGCCCAGCTCAGCTTAAAGTAACCGCCTGCCATCTGCTTAATCCCGGTGAGCTTCGTGCCGCCGATCGTGTTTCCGCCGATAATTCTGGAATATTCGCTGAAAAACGTGACGCCGTGCGCGCTGCTGTATGCGCGGACCTTGTAGTAATAGCGCTTGCCCAGCTCTACATTCGGGTCGATATACGCCGTATTCTCCCCTCCTATGACCTTTGCAACGCGGGTGTATGTCCCGTTTTTCTTCTCGCTGCGGTAGACAAGGTAGCCCTTTGCCTGCTCCTGCGCCTCCCACGTCACCTCCAGCTCCTTGTAGCTGGGGGAGCGCAGCGTAACCGTCGGCTCCACAAGGCCGTTGTACACGAGGTCATAATACTCCGCGATGCCCTCCGCGTCCGCCTGCGCGAGCTTTTTGAGCTTTGCGTCGCTGCCGAGGTAGTTTTTGCGGTCTGCCTCGCACGAGACAAAGGCGTGCTCCACAATGATTCCGGTAATTCCCTGCAGCTTCGCGTTTCGGATGACGCCGTAATAGTCGGCGATGCTGCCGTCGTCGTATTTGTTGCCGCTCTCGGAATCCCGCGTGCGGATGCCAAGATCCGGCAGGCCGAGCGCGGTCAGCTTCTCAAGAATGCTCGCGGAAAGACCGCTGCCCTCCTCGCTGAGCGCGGGCCGGTAGCTGTCGTTGGGATAAAATACCATGCTGCCGCTCGTCTCATAATTTGTGGACGCATTGTTGTGAATACTGATGAATACGTCCGCGTTGTTTGCAACCGAATTGCTGACGCGCTCGCTTAAGCCCAGATCCTTATCCGTGGTACGCGTCAGGTAGACCTGCACACCCGCATACTCTTCCAGATACGCC
>CAMTZV010000301.1 GCA_947086625.1 uncultured bacterium
AGGTTAAGGTCAGCAAAAAAGGCAAGGTGACGATCGCAAAGAAATTCACCGGCAAGGCAACCATCACCATCAAAGTCACCGACAAGAATTACAAGACCGCGACGAAAAAGGTCACGATCAAGGTGAAGAAATAAGAGAAGAAATGAAGAACCGAAGCGCACGGAATTTTGGCGCGAAAAACCGGGGCCATAACGGCCCCGGTTTTTTATGTCAGCCTCGCTTTTTGTACTTCATAAAAACTGCTGCAGCGACAGCGGCAACGCACACCAAACCTGCTGTCAGGAGCGCGGCTTCTCTGCCTGAAAATGCATTGCTCTGCGGGGTTTCGCGCCCGTTTCCTCCCGCAGACACAGTACCAGCGCCCCCGCTGCTGCTGAAATCCAGAAGCGACGACCCCAAAGCGTCCGCCGCATCGACTCCGCCGTCAACCGCAGGGGCGTCAACCTCCTCCACCGCAGGCGTATCCAGCGCATTTACATAAGTATAGCTCACGCCCTCAAAATCTGAGATCCACGCCTCCGCTTCCACAACCGGCGTCTGCACATCCGGCGCATACAATCCGACCTCCACACAGTTTTCCCACACATTCACGCCGATCGACGCAAGCTGCACGCCAAACTCCGCCAGCTCGTCTTTGCCTGTCCGCGCAAAGATCCTTTCCTGCTCCTGTTCCAGCCGCTCGTAGGAGTATGTTACCTCCTCAAAACGGACACCCGCAAGATCTATAATCCCGCCAAAATAATCCTTCACCTGCCCGTCAAGGTTTGTAACCTGTATGACAAGGTTTTTGTCGTCCCCCAAATACGCTCCGCCGTAAAACTCCGGATAATCATAAAGATCCGCTCCGGGGATTCCCGTTTGATCGCTGTCCCGCGTCCACGCGTTCATGAGCACTTCGTACTTTTCAATCGAGGCGCTCTCCGACGCATTCACTGGCAGCGCAGACACCAGGCAGAGCAGCGCTACAGACAGCATGACGGGCGCACGCCCTTTTTTCCGATTGCGCTTCTTTAAATCTCCTGCTCTCATTACACGCCCCCTTGCCGGACACTCCTTGCCTTGCTTAATGAAACCGGATCATCTGCAGCACACTCGAAAGCCGCGCCGCCTTCTCCTCGTACTCCCGCTCGTTCATCGTCAGCGTGACAAAGCCGATCTCGTCGTTGAGCTCCTCGATATCCACAAACTCGACGATGCCGAAAATCTCCGTGATCTCCGCCTTGGATGCCTTTGTGCGCACGAAAAAGCGCGTCTCGCTGTTTTTATAATCGGCAAGCTTCGCAGGCGTCTCGTCCCAGTTCAGAATTATGTTCGTGTGCATATGCTTGACCATGTCCACGATATCGCCGACGACTGCGCTGGCGGTTGGAAGCTTCCCGGCGCCGCTGCCGTAAAACATCGCGTCCCCGAGCATATTGCCCTTCACGAAAATCGCGTTGAACACATCGTTTACATTGTAGAGCGGATGCTCGATCGGAAGCAGAAACGGCGCTACCATCGCCACATACCCGTCCTCGGTCTGCCTGCTCATCGCAAGCAGCTTGATCGCGCGCCCCATCTCCTTTGCGTACATGATATCGACCGGCGTGATCTTTGTGATGCCCTCCGTATGGATATCCTCATAATTTACCTGCTGCCCGCAGACAAGCGACGTTAAAATCGCAATCTTGCGGCATGCGTCGTACCCCTCCACATCCGCGGTCGGATCCTTCTCGGCGTAGCCCTTCGCCTGCGCCTCCTTCAGCACGTCGTCAAAGGGAAGCTCCTCCTGTGTCATCTTTGTCAGCATATAATTGGTCGTCCCGTTGACAATGCCGCTGATCTCCACAATCTCATCCCCTGTAAGGGAGCTGATCAGCGGACGGATAATCGGAATGCCGCCGCCCACGCTCGCCTCGAACAGGAAATTCACGTTTTTTTCACGCGCCAGCGCGATCAGCTCGGCGCCCTTGTCCGCGACCAGCGCTTTGTTTGAGGTCGTGACATGCTTGCCGGCCTCAAGCATTGCTTTCACGAAGGTATAGGCCGGCTCCACACCGCCCATCGTTTCCACAACCACGCGGATTTCGGGGTCGTCTGCAATCGTCTGATAGTCGTGCACAATCTTGCTCTGAATCGGATCCCCTTCGAACTCACGCAGATCCAGCACATATTTCACCACCAGATCCTTGCCGGACGTCTGTTTGATGCGCGCTCTGTTTTTCTCCAAAATCTCTACGACGCCGGAACCGATCGTTCCGTATCCCATAACTGCCACTTTTACCATTTGTCTCTTACTCCCTTGCAAGTATTTTTAAATCGTGTACCCCTTCCTGCCGCTCGATGCGCTCCATCAAACGGTTCGCATCCCCGGTATCGGGTAAAATCTCGATACTGAGCGTCAGGGAAGCAACGCCGCCCACCGGTATGCTCTGATGGATGGTCAGAATATTGGCGTGCGAATCGGCAACTGCTTTTACGATCGCCGACAGCAGGCCCGGCTCGTCGTCCAGCCGGATGACAAACGTGATCGTCCGCCCCTTCGCGTTGTCGTGAAACGGAAAAATATCCTCCTTGTACTTATAAAAAGAGCTTCGGCTGATATCGACCCGCTCGGTTGCCTCCTGTACGGAAGCCGCCCGCCCGGATGCAAGCAGGCGCTTCGCCTCCACGACCCGCAGCAGCACGTCCGGCACCGCCTTTTCCCTGAGCACGTAATAGTTTGTCTTTTCTTCCATCGTACGCTCCTGTGTTTGTCCTGCAAATACATTTGTATTCATCCGAAAGATCATACCATAAAAAAGAAAAAGGCGCAAGCCCCTTTCCTCGCTTTTACGGACATATCCCCACTCACTCCGCAGAGAGATCCGCATCAAATTTCATGAGCATCGCCGCGGCAAACGAAACGACAAATCCCACGGCACAGCTTATCACATACAGCAAAAAGCCCTCCCCAAAGAAAACCGGAAGCGCTGCCAGGCTTGGAAACGCAAAGCTCATGGCCCTTGCCCCGGAAAAGCCTGCCAGCGCACCCCCGATCCCCCCGCCGGCACAGACCGCAATCATCGGCTTTTTACGCGGCAGATTGACCCCAAACATCGCGGGCTCCGTAACACCAAACATTGCCGAGAGCGCCGCCGACCCGCAGATTGACCGAAACGCCCGATCCCTGCTTTTCACAAGAACCGCCAACGCCGCCCCGGCCTGGGCAAAGACGGCCGGCCCGATCAGCGCGAGCACCGTGTCATAGCCGTTCACCGTAATATTATTCATACCGATCAAAATAAAGCTCCAGTGAAAGCCGAAAATGACCATCGGCTGGATCACCGCCCCCAAAAGAAGCCCCGCCGCAACCGGGGAGAGCCCGTAGACAAGCTCATACCCGGCGGCGAGCACATCTCCTATGACCGCGCCGAGAGGCCCGAACACGGACAGCGTCACGGTTGCGACGACCAGAATACACAGCAGCGGCGTCAGAAATCCCCGCACCATTTCCGGCAAAAGCTTATGACAAAGCCGCTCCGCAAACACGAGAAGCCCCGCCGCCAGTATGACGGGAATCACGCTGGAATGGTACGTCACGCCCCGCAGCGGGAGAACGCCGAACTGCACCGTCTCTCCCTCCTCCAGCACGGACGTGAGAGACGGATACAGCAGTACCCCGGCGATCACCGCCGCGGTAAAGGGATTC
>CAMTZV010000302.1 GCA_947086625.1 uncultured bacterium
TCGTCAATTTTCACCGTTCCACTGATCCTCCTTCGCTTCCCGCTCCATCTTTTCCAGCGTGCGCCTCAAATCATTCCGGCAAACCGGCAGATATCCTTAAAAACCCGGTCGGGAATATTGTGTGTCATCGCACGGTTCCTCCTGCTTCTTTCAAATCATTGACGCGTCAAAATATCCTCCGCGCTACCCTAATTATATACGCATGCCCCCTTCTTTTCAAGCGCTTCGTCGCCGCAAAAATGTGACATTTCCGCAAAATAAATATAAGATAAAACCCGACGAAAAGGAGGAAGCCATCATGACTGCAAATATCCCGAAGGATCCCGTAATTTTACTCAGCTTTCTGAACACGAAGCTGCGCGACTACTATCCGGGCCTCGACGCGCTCTGCGACGACCTCGGACAGGACGCGTCCGCGCTGAAGGAAAAAATCGCCGCCATAGGGTATGCCTATGACAGCGACAAAAATCAGTTCGTATAGCACAGCCGCCCGTTCCGCGGCTTCACTCTCCCGCATAAACGAGCGCCGCCCCGGCATGCGCCAGCCGATCTTATCGGCATAACGCCGTTTCACGCATCTGCTCTAAAAACGCTTCCACGTTGCCGGCGAGGTCGCCCTGGAAAACGCCGCTTCCCGCGACGATGACGTTCGCCCCCGCCGCGAGGAACTGCCCGACGTTGTCGAGCTTTACCCCGCCGTCCACCTCAATGTCGGTGGAAAGCCCTCTCCGCTGTACGATTCCACGCAGCTCGCGGATCTTGTCGAGCGTGTAATCGATCATCTTCTGGCCGCCGTAGCCCGGGTTTACCGTCATAAGCAGCACCATATCGACCTCCGGCAGAATATAATCCAGCACATTTAACGGTGTCGCCGGATTAAGCGCCACGCCAGCCAGAACGCCCTCGCGCTTAATATCGCGCACAATCTGATCCAGATGCGTGCAGGCTTCCGCGTGCACGGTGATAATATCCGCACCCGCATCCGAAAAATCACTGATGTAGTGCTGCGGCTGCTCGATCATCAAATGCACATCCAGCTTCTTTTTTGTCACCTTTCGGATGGACGAGAGCACCGGAAGGCCCATGGAAATATTCGGCACAAACTGCCCATCCATCACGTCATAGTGAAAATAGTGTGCCCCGGCCTGGTCGATGATACGCATCTGTTCCCCAAGCCTTGCGAAATCCGCTGCAAGCAGCGACGGTGCCAGAAAATTCATGTCAATCCTCCCCACTTAAAAACCGTTACTGAACCATTCCCGTTCCTGTGCCCTGCACCTTGAGACCGCTCGTCGTCCCGGCATTCGTGCAGATACTGATGTAGCCCTGGCTGCTCCCCGCCACATAGCCGGCGTAGGTATGGCCGCCCACGAGTCCCTCCACATCCTTGAGGTTTTCCGGGAGCGCGATCTCCGACCGGATGCTTCCGGTAAAGGTGCACTGCGTCACAAACGCGCCCGCGGCATTATCCGCCACGATACCGCCCATATACAGATTGTGCCCGGCCGCCTCAATGTAAGTGCCGATCTGAATCTTTCCGTCAAGCTGCACGGACGATGTGCACTGCGCAATCATGCCCGTATTGCTGATCGCGATACCGCCCGCCTTCAGCGTCGTAGGCGCAACCACATTGCCCGCCTGCACATTCAGATTGCCCGAAACCGTGCAGTCGCGAATCTGCCCGACGTTAACCGCCACAAGCAGCGCCGCCTGGCTCCCGGTCGTACACATGATATTTCCGCTCACGGAGCAGCCGTCGATCGTGCCGGCATTCGTGTCCGCCAAAAGGCTCCCCGCAGAGTTCAGCACACAGTTGCTCATGCTCACGTTCCTCAGCGCGCCCGTCTCCCCGATCGCGCCGAACACGGAGTTGTAGCCGTAAAAATTCACCAGATGATACGACGTATTATTGTATCGCCCGTCAAACGTCCCGATAAACGGCGATGCAGTGTCAAACAGCGTGCGGACCGCCCCGTAATTAAAATCGATGTCCGCGTCCTGTGCAAAATACGAGCCGTTGTAATCCCCCATCATCTGCAGCTCCGCCAGATTCGAGACGAGGAACGGATTTGCCTGCGTCCCGTCTCCCTTGCCAAACGGCGACGCGGCGAGCACCATTCCCCTTCCGCCGCTCGTCTTCGTGCCGTCCGCGACAACGGCATACTTGAATGCCCCGTTCACCGGATTCCCGCTGTCGTCAGTCCCGTCCCAGGCAACTGTAACCCGCTTCTTTGCGCTCACCGCGCCGAGGCTGTAAACCCGGACGACCTCATTGCTCGCATTATAGATCTTAAAGTTCGTCTTTTTGGCGGCGCGGTCGAGATGGAACGAAAAGCTCATGGCATTTTCGCCCACGATAAAATGGTTCGCACCGCCGCTGACCGTGGGTGCCTGAAACGTCGCCGTCACCGGAAGCGCCGTCACCTTCACGGTCAGTGTGCACGACTCGTCGTTTACCGAGTTTGTGAACGTGATCGCCGTGCTCCCGACCTTTTTCGGCGTGATGGTAAGCGGCAGATAATCGCCGTCCCATCTTCCAAAGCTCACGGAGCAGATCTTTTTGTCCGCAACCGACGCCTTGACCGAGCCGTTTACGGACAGAAATGCCGTCACAACCGTATTCTTTTTGATTGATATCGAGGTCGCATCCACCTTGAACGTCTTGTTGACCTTGATGCTGCATTTGTAGCTCGTTTTTCCGACTGTTGCCGTCACCGTCGCGCGGCCCGGGGCCTGCGCCTTCACGCTCCCCTGAGAGGATACTTTAACGACGGATGTCTTGCTTGATTTCCATTTTGCCTTTTTCGATGTGCCGGTAAGCGTCAGGCGCGTCTTGTCGCCGACACACAAATTCATGGAAGATCGGTCCAGTCTGACTGCGGCCTGTGCCGTCCGCACATTTGCCCCGCCCAAAACCAGCACGAAGGCCGCCGCCAAAACACATGTCCACATTCTCTTTCTTCTACTGCCCATGTTCTTGTTACCCCTTCTCTCGCTCATAACACCCAACCCGCGCCGCCTGGCTGCTCTGCTCTTTGCTGCCGCGGATCGTTTCTCTTACTTGCCGGATGCCTCCATCTCCCGGTTCATCGCCGCGATCAGCGCGTCGATCGACGCGCGAATGATATCCGGGTCGATGCCGATACCGAAATACTGCGCGCCGTCCCTGCCCTCAATGCCGACATAAGCGATGGCGCTCGAGTCGGAACCGTCGGTCAGTGCGTGCTCCTCATAGCAGATAACCTTGCACGGCTGCTCGAATTTCTCCGCAAAGGCGTTGCTGACCGCATCCAGACGTCCGTTGCCCTCCGCCTCGACGATGTCCTTGCGGTTATTGGCAATGATGTTGACCGTGGCGGTAATTCCGTTATTTTCCTGCCTGAAATGGCAGCCCTTAATATCGAAGATCGGCGTATAATTTTTATACCGCTTCATAAAAATGTCGTGGATCTGCGCCGGGGAGAGCTCCGCGTGGCTGTGGTCGGACACATCCTTGACCGCGTAGCCAAAGTCCGCGCGCATCTTGTACGGAATCTTGATACCGTAGTTCTGCTCCATAATATACGCCACGCCGCCCTTGCCGGACTGGCTGTTGATGCGGATAACGTCGCTGTCGTACGTGCGGCCCACATCCTCCGGGTTGATCGGAAGATACGGCACTGTCCAG
>CAMTZV010000303.1 GCA_947086625.1 uncultured bacterium
CGAACCCTTGCCGAGCGTGCTCTCCACCCTGATATCACCGTCCATCATGCGGGCGATGTTAATCGCGATCGACATGCCAAGGCCCGTTCCCTCAATCTTGCTGCCGGTGGAATTTGCCGCGCGGGAAAAGGGCTCGAAAATCGTCTTGATATAGTCCTCGTCCATACCGATGCCGGTGTCCGCAAAGACAAACTCATAATACCCGCTGCCTGCGATGCGCGAGGGCTTTTCCTCGATCTGGATCGTGATGCTGCCGCCCTCCGGGGTAAACTTGACGGCGTTGCCCATGATATTCATAAAAATCTGCTGCAGATGCTGCTCGTCCCCGATGACATTTTCATGCGCAAGCTTCGCAATGCTCGCGTTGAGGCTCAGTCCCTTCGCATCCATCTGTGAATGGAACACGGTCAGAATGCTCTCCATCGTATCGGAAAGATTAAAGCAGTCCTCCGTCAGGCTGACTCTGCCGCTCTCGATCCGGCTCATATCGAGCACTTCGTTGATTAGCCCGAGCAAATGCCGGCCGGAAACGTTAATCTTGTCAAGCGCATCCACGACGCGGCTCTTTTCGTCAATGTGCATGAGCGCGACCGCGGTCATTCCCAAAATGGCGTTCATGGGCGTGCGGATATCATGGCTCATGCGCGAGAGGAAATCGCTCTTTGCGTGGCTCGCCGCCTCCGCGCGTGCGGCCGCCAGCTCGAGCATCTGCTTTTGCTCCTCCTCTCTGCGGATCACCTCGTCGATCGTGCGGATCGCCATCGTAATCGCCGTGAGCTCGCCGTCCCTCCTCTCCGCGACGGTGACGGCGATCGAGCACCACTCATATTCGTCTCCCTCGATTTTGCGGGTGTTCAGGTCAAACCTCCTGCGCTTAAACTTCAGCTCGATATAGTCCTTCCCGGCCAGCCGGCTCACAATATGCTCCAGATCCAGAAAATCAAACACCTGATCGCAGTATGCCTCATCCACCACGCCACGCGAAAAGCCGTCCGCCACCTCCTCTTCATAGCCACAGCGGCGCGGCTTTCCGCCCGGGCCAGCCGGATAGACCGTGCTGCACAGCTTTTTTTTCACGTCGATGTAATAGATCGCGCGGTAGGCGTGCACGGTGCTGTTCATCGCGTTCTGATATTCGAGGTACTCCTCCTCCCGCTTTTTGCTTCCATACTCCCGCATGATCTGGAACACGATCAAAAGCACGTCAAAGACGATCAGAAGCATACAGATATTCCGAAACAGATCCGTGCCGGAGAGGATCTCGTTTTTCGGGATCGTCAAAATCCCCGTCCAGCCGTTATCCATGTGATAAAAATAGACGTTTCGGACGATGCCGTCCGCGGCCACGACGTTTTCCGAGACATGGCTTTCCATGTTGCAGACAGCGTTTTCACGGTAGCTGTCTACCAGTTTCTGGAATTCCTCATGCTCATAATTCCATGCGGAACGGTAATACAGGAGATTCCCCTCCCGGTCGGTCAGATAGCACGACGCACGCTCCGGCAGATCGATCTCCTGCCCGCTCATCTCAAAGCAGGAGGGCTTGAGATCGATGGCGAGAAAGCTGCCCGTCTCCGGTACCACCTTGCACATCGTGACGACCGGAAGGCCCGTCCGCAAATCCGTGTAAACCGGCGATACGTAGGTCTCCCCGTTCGCCGCGGCTGCCTCCTGATACCAGAATGTATCCGTAAAGTCATAGTCCGTCATGGCCTCAATCTCAGGAACATTCGAGACAAGCTTCTGTCCGCCAAACGAGCTGCCGTAAATCTGTATACTTTCCTTCCCGTAAAGCTCCGTCAGTCCGTCCATAAAAGGATAGAGCCCGTCGCGAAGCTCCTCCCAGGAAATTCCGGACTGCTCGCGCGTGGCGATATATTTCGTGCTGATATTCAAAATGGCCTCACACGTATCCAGGCTCTGCTCCTGCGCGGCGGAGTAATTTTTTACGAGCGCCATTCCCATCTCGTTCGTGTTTTTCAGCAGAATACTGCGCAGAAGACCCGTGCAGTACACGATCGCAACGATAAAAAGAACCAGGATGGCGATGTTTCCCCCTATTTTTCCGCCCGGTATTTTTTTCTTATTCATTCCTTTTACTTCTCCCTACCCTGTAAAACGATAATGCTGCATTTTCCTTTTATCGTAACATTTCGCCGGGCAACCGTCAACAGGAGCCGTCCGCCTGTCTGTAAATTTTTTTAACAGTTCAGCCCGCGCCGTTCGCAGAGGCGCCTACGGCGCTTTCTCGCTGCTAACGCAGCTAACTCTGCTCATGAATGGGCGCTTGGCTCATCGTCTGCGTCATGTGCTTACTCATGCAAGCATGGTTCGCACATTTCCTTGACGATGGCTGAACTGTTGTAAATTTTTCTTGACAAGCCGGTGCTTTGCGTTAAAATAGTTCTAATCTGCGCGGGAGTGCCATCAGCACGCTTCACCTGCGCACCCACGGCAACATTGATATTTTCTTCGATACATACTACAAGGAGGAATCTTGGAAATGCTTACATTCATTATCTGCTTTCTCGCCGGCATCGGCGCCGGACTTGGCACAGGCTTTGCGGGCATGAGCGCCGCCGCCGTCATCAGCCCGATGCTGATCACATTTTTACAGCTTCCGGCATATGAGGCCGTGGGCATTGCCCTTGCCAGCGACGTACTCGCCAGCGCCGTCAGCGCATACACCTACGGCAAAAACAAAAATCTGGACGTCAAAAACGGCATCGTTATGATGGCGGCCGTTCTGGCGTTTACGCTCGTGGGAAGCTACACCGCAAGCCTCGTGCCGAACACGACGATGGGAAGCTTTTCCGTGTTCATGACGTTCTTGCTCGGCGTCAAATTCATCGTAAAGCCCGTCATGACGACGAAAGAGTCCATGAACGCCGTGGACGCAAAAACGCGCCTGATCCAGTCCATCGTCTGCGGCGCACTCATCGGATTTATCTGCGGTTTTATCGGCGCGGGCGGCGGTATGATGATGCTGCTTGTACTGACCAGTGTCCTCGGCTACGAGCTGAAAACGGCCGTCGGCACAAGCGTGTTCATCATGGCGTTCACCGCCTTCACGGGCGCGGCCAGCCACTTTGTCATCGGCGGAATGCCGGATCTGTGGTGCCTGCTCTTTTGCGTCGGCTCTACGCTCCTCTGGGCACGCATCGCCGCAAAATTCGCAAACAAAGCCAGTGCCGCAACCCTCAACCGCGCCACAGGCGTTGTGCTCGTGGTACTCGGGGCTGCGATACTGGCGGTGAACTATCTATCATAAGAAATTGATTGAAAATCTTGTCAGATTATGCTATTATTTTTTCGGATCTACCAAGATGGTAGGCGGTTAGCCCTCTCCGGAGGGACTGCGCCCCTCCGTTTACATAAATGTCAAATTGTGGCGTTGTTTTTGGAAAGGAGGGCTAAGCCATATGGATATTTTAGGACTTATGGCAGTGTTGAGCTTCGGCTTGACCTGTTTTGGTATCGGATATTCTATCGGCAAAGATAGTAACAAGACACAGAAATAGCCGCCCTCGTCTGACAAACTGAGCGACTATTTTTGTTCACCATTTTGTTGGGCTAACCGTCTATCGGTAGCTCCTTACAGGACACCTGCTCCAACAGGTGTCCTTCGTTATATATGTAATATAGCATAACTTGCAAAAA
>CAMTZV010000304.1 GCA_947086625.1 uncultured bacterium
GCAATCAGGCGTGTATCGCAAATATGCTGCGCATCTCGGCAAAGTACGGAAATCTCGACATTTTGGAGGACGGCTATGGCATCAACCTCGTGCCGCTGGCGCGCTTTGCGATGACGACTTACCACGATGACCCGTGCAAATATTTCAAGGTGCAGTACGACGAGCAGCAGTACAACATCAAGGACGCGCAGCTCGACCAGAAAATGCACAAGGCGATCGCAGTCATCCAGTTCAAGCTGGAGGGGCAGCTCATCGACCAGTACCCCGATTTTGATATGGAGGAGCGCAAGCTCTTACATAAGATGGATCTGAAGGAGGGCACTGTGGAGGTGGAGGGGCAGACGTATCCGCTGCGGGACACCTTCTTTCCGACGCTCGACCCGGAGCATCCGTATGCGCTCAGCACGGAGGAGCAGGAGGTCATGGATCGGCTTGCGACTGCGTTCATCAACTGCGAGCGGCTGCAGAAGCATGTGCGCTTTCTGTTTACGAAGGGCAGCCTCTACAAGGTATTCAACGGAAACCTGCTCTACCACGGCTGCGTGCCCTTAAACGAGGACGGCAGCTTTAAACGGGTGAAGCTGTTCGGGCACGAGTACGCGGGCAAGCAGCTCTATGACGTGCTGGAGCACTATGCGCGGCTTGGCTACTACTCACTCGATCCGGAGGAGAAAAAGAAGGGGCAGGATATCCTCTGGTTTATATGGGAAAACAAAAATTCCCCGGTGTTCGGCAAGGAGAAAATGACGACGTTCGAGCGGTATTTTATCGCGGACAAAAAGACGCATGTGGAAAAGAAGAATCCGTACTACCACCTTCTGGAGCAGGAGGAGGTCGTGAATGAAATTTTAGCGGAGTTCGGGCTTGGGGGCGGCGACGCGCACATTATCAACGGGCACGTTCCCGTCGAGGCGCTCTCGGGCGAGTCGCCGATGAAGTGCGGGGGCAAGCTGCTCATCATCGACGGCGGCTTCTCACGTGCATACCGCTCCAAAACCGGCATCGCGGGCTATACCCTCATCTACGACTCCTACGGGCTGTTTCTGGCGGCGCACGAGCCGTTTGAGTCGGTGGAGAGCGCGGTCGTCAACGGTACCGATATCATCTCCCACAATGCCATCGTCCAGTCTGTGACGCGGCGGATGACGGTGGCGGACACCGACCGCGGCGTGCAGATCAAGGAGGATATCGAATCGCTGGAGTCGCTGCTGCGGGCATACCGGTCGGGACTTTTGGTGGAGAATTTGTAGATCATTCAAATAGGAAACGAACAAAGCGCTTGCGTTTTGATTCGTTTCCTGCGCCGGATGCACGCCGGGGAGCGGCATAATTCTGCTGTGCATCCGTGCGCATCCTGCCGGAGGCATATAGTAAACGCAATGCTTTTTTGCGTTTACTATAAAAAGAGGAGCGCGGAAAGACCGTCTCCTCTTTTTTCGCGTCTTGTGGCGCGTATGCTACAGTAGCCGCACGCCTGCCTCCTTTGCCGCCGCGATCGTGTCCTCGCGCCAGATGGAGCTTTGCACCTCCCCGATGTGCGCCTTGCGCAGGAAGAACATACAGATGCGGGACTGACCGATGCCGCCGCCGATCGTGTAGGGCAGGCGCTTCTCGATGACCGCCTTCTGGAAGGGAAGCGCTGCGCGCTTTGTGCAGCCCGCTTTCTCAAGCTGCTTTACGATGGAGCTTTCGTCCACGCGGATGCCCATCGATGAGAGCTCCAGCGCGATATCCAGAATGGGATAGTAGACGAAAATATCGCCGTTTAGCGCCCAGTCGTCGTAGTCCGGCGCGCGCCCGTCATGGGGCTTTCCGTCGCTTAAGCGGTCGCCGATCTGCGTGATGCATACCGCGCCGCACTCCTTTGTAATGGCGTACTCGCGCTCGTGCGGTGTCAGGCCGGGGTATTTCTCCAATAGCTTCTGTGACGTGATAAATGTGATCTCCTTCGGGAGCAGTTCGCCGATGTAGTCGTACTCAATGGACATATACTTTTCGGTCTGCTGCAGCGTTTTGTAGACGGCGCTTACGGTCGTCTTGAACGTCTCCTCGGTGCGCATCTCCTTTGTGATGATCTTTTCCCAGTCCCACTGATCGACAAAAATGGAATGAATGTTATCGGTATCCTCGTCCCGCCGGATGGCGTTCATGTCGGTGTAGATGCCCTCGCCCACCGCGAAGCCGTATTTGTCCAGTGCGAAGCGCTTCCATTTTGCGAGGGAGTGTACGACCTCCGCCTTTTTGTCGCCCTGCTCCTTAATGCCGAAATCGACGGGGCGCTCCACGCCGTTTAAGTTGTCGTTGAGGCCGGATTCCGGCAGGACGAACAGCGGCGCCGAGACGCGGGCGAGGTTTAAGTTCTGTGCCAGATGTTTCTGAAAAAAGTCCTTGACGGTTTTGATCGCGATCTGCGTGTCGTGCAGGTTCAGCGCGGATTCGTAGCCCTCAGGGAAAATTGACTGTTCCATATGTCTGTATCCTCCTTTGATTGTCGAAAGCCGGGGATCCGGCTTCAAACGCCTATTTAATAGTATAGCAATCCCGGGCGTTGTATTCAATCAAAAAAGTGATTTACTTTCACACTTTCCTGTGATAAAATAGAAAAGCGGCAGAGCAAGGGGCCGCAATGGATCAGAGAGGTGTGAGGCGATGAGCAAGGATATTCATACGGATGCGGTAAATTACTTATTTGACGCGGTGCTGAGCCTGAAGGACCGGGACGAGTGTTACACGTTTTTTGAGGACATCTGCACGGTCAACGAGCTGTTGGCACTGTCCCAGAGGTTTGAGGTCGCGTATATGCTGCGGGAGCAGAAAACCTATCTGGATATCGCGGAAAAGACCGGTGCCTCCACTGCCACGATCAGTCGGGTCAACCGTTCCTTAAACTATGGAAATGACGGCTATGATCTGGTATTTTCGCGGATCGGGAAAAAGCAGGAATGACGGATGGAGCATTACGAGATCAGTTTTTATAAGGAGTTTTCCTGTGTCATGGGGGCGTGCCCAAACACCTGCTGCAGGGGCTGGCGCATCGTATTTGACGAGGAGACGTACCGTCGGTATTTGAGCGAGCCGGGCAGGACCGGAAAGCGGCTGCGCGCTGCGATCAGAAAGATAGACGAAGACGTGTATTTTCGGGATTGTCTCGGGCACTGCAGCTTTTATGAGAAGAGCGGCCTGTGCAATCTGCAACGAACGGTCGGAACGGATTATATGCCGGAGGTGTGCCGGGTTTTTCCGCGGTTCAGGCAGCATTACGGAGCGTTTGCGGAGGAAACGCTCTTTTTGTCGTGTCCGGAGGCGGCGCGCCTGTTTTTGGAGCATGTGGATGAGCTGACGTTTGTGAAAAGCGCGCGGGAGATCGATTTTGAACCCTGGGGGACGAACGAGGACGGGGCGTATCTGGAGTGGCTCTGCGGGCTTCGAAAGGAGATGACCGGGGCGCTGTGGGACGAGGGCAGAAGCCGCGCGCAGATTTTCGGGCAGCTTTTGGAGACGGCGCGGGAGGTACAAAAGCTTTGTATCGACGGAAAGGAGCTTCCACCGGCGTCAGCGCTGATAAAAAAGCATGAAAACGCGCCGGAGCGTTTGATCGATGCGGCGACAACAGACCGGCTGATGACGGGCGGCTTTTACCACAGCCGTCTCAGG
>CAMTZV010000305.1 GCA_947086625.1 uncultured bacterium
CGCTCCGGAGGAAGCGCAGGGGACATGCGGCGCGTCAGAGGATTCGCCGGGAGCGCGGGAGAGGCGCGGCGCGTCAGAGGATTCGCCGGGAGCGCGGGAGAGGCGCGGCGCGTCAGAGCATCTGGCGAGGGAAAAGGGCGGTATGGCAGAATCGGACGGCACATCGGAAAACCCCGGCTGCGTCTCGCTCGTGCTCGGCTTCGGAGGCTTATCGGAGGCGGAGATCATGGAGGGGCTTGCGGTGCTGGATGAGCTGCTGGGGGGATGATGATGCGCAGCGGGTCGTGTTGGCGGCGGGCAGGCGTTTCCGCAAGACACGCTTCCGCTCGGATAAAAACGCAGCGGGTGCTAGACTCGAAAATACCTCGTCAAGCACCGGCGTTTTTATAACGGTCTTGGCTGGAAATGCCTGTCCGCTGCCGATACGACCCGCGTGAGACAGGTCACAAAAGGAGACTATATGGTAAAAGACATACTATTCGATCTGGACGACACGCTGTTCGACTTCCACGCGGACGAGCGCGCAGCGCTCGAAAAGACGTTTCGCGCGTTTGACCTTCCGCTGAGCGACGCTGTGCGCGCCCGCTACAGCCAGCTGAACGAATCGCTCTGGAAAGCGCTGGAGCGCGGTGAGATCAGCCGCAGCGAGGTCAAGCTTCAACGCTTTTACACGCTTTTTGACGAGCTTGGGCTTACGCCCGCGCTGGCGGAGGAGGCCGCGGAGCGCTATCTGGTGTATCTGGCGGAGGACTTTCATTTTATGGAGGGCGCAAAAGAGCTGCTCGATGTGCTTTACGGGAGCTACCGGCTGTTTCTCGTCTCCAACGGGAATCTGTCGGTGCAGGAGGGGCGTCTCACAAAAGCCGGCATCAAGCGGCATTTTTCCGGCATTTTCATCTCGGAGGTGCTCGGCGCGGAAAAGCCGGATAAGCGCTTTTTTGATCTGGCCTTCGCGCAGGTGGCGGATTTCGACCCGGCGTGCGCAGTGATCGTGGGTGATTCCTTAAGCTCTGATATAGCAGGAGGAATCAATGCGGGTATCCGTACGATCTGGTTTCATCCGGGCGTGGACGCGCTGCAGACGGACATCCGGGCGGATTTTGAGATAAAAAGTTTAAAAGATTTGCCGGATTTGTTGCAGAAGCTGTAATCATTGTGATAAAATAGAAAAATATTTTTCAGAAAACACAGGAGGAACGTTATGGGAGAAAAGAAGAGAAGCACATGGGCGACCCGCGGAACCTTTATCCTCGCGGCGATCGGTTCCGCCGTTGGACTCGGAAACGCGTGGCGCTTTCCGGGACTTGCCGCGAAGCACGGCGGCGGTACATTTTTGGTAGTCTATCTGGCGGCGATGTTCGTGCTGGGCATACCGCTTTTGATGATGGAGGTCAGCATCGCGCGCAAGCTGCACAAGGGTGCGGGTGAGTCGATGCGCGGCGTGTGCAAAAAGATGGAGTTTACCGGTTGGGCGGCGACCGCAAACGCGTTTGTCATCGTAACCTACTACTCGGCGGTGTTTGCATGGGTGCTGATGATGATCTTCGGAGCCATCAAATTTGCGGGCATGACGGGCGATTCGGAGGCGGCGAGCAACGTGTTTGCGAACCTCACGCAGACGACCTGGGATGTGACCGGCTACACGATTCCGATTCCGGTATTGATCTCGCTCGTGGTGGCGTGGCTGCTCATGTATTACTGTATTCGGGACGGCGCGCATTCCGTCGGAAAGGTCGTAAAGTACACGGTATTTCTGCCGGTGATATTGCTGCTTATCATGGCGGTCAAGGGCTGCACGATGCCGGGCGCGGGCGCTGGGCTGGCGCAGTTTTTCATCCCGCATCTGGATGCGCTCTCCGATCCGTCGCTCTGGATTGATGCCATCGGTCAGGTCTTTTACAGTCTCTCGATCTGCATGGCGATCATGTTTGCGTACGGCTCGTATCTTCAGGAGGATTCGAATGTTGCCGTGGACTGCACGATCATTGCCGTGGGCGATGCGGCGGTCAGCGTGCTCTCCGGTATCGTTATGTTTTCGACGATGGGCGGCGTGGGGATGCTGGAGAACATTTCCGACTCCGGTATCGCGACTGCATTTATTATCTATCCGCAGGCGATTGTAAACCTTACGAGCGTGGGCTGGTTTAACGCGCTCTTTGGCATGATCTTCTATCTGATGCTCGTGACCCTGGCCATCGATTCCGCGTTTTCGATCGTGGAGGGCGTTTCGACCTCGCTGGCGGACAAATTTCATATGGATCACAAAAAGACGACCCGATGGGTCTGCTGCGTGGCAGCCGTGATCTCGCTTCTGTACACGACACGGGCGGGACTTGCGTGGCTGGATATCGTAGACAACTGGACGAATCAGGTCAACCTCATCTTAATCGGCGTGCTGGAGTGCATTGCCGTGGGCTGGTGCTTTGACACGAACAAGGTCATCAAAGAGATCAACCGCAATACGACGGGCTATCGGATGCCCGCCGGGTGGTTTCACATCTCGATTAAGTACATTTCGCCGATTCTTCTGGTGATCCTTTTCTGCTGGAACATGTACAGCCTGTTTGTGCTGAAGGGCGGCGTGTACGGCTATGCGGTATGGGCGGAGTTTCTGGCCGGCTGGCTCGTTTCGATTCTCGTGTTTACGAGCGGCATCTGGATTCGTCTGATTGTAAAGAAAAAGGAAAAGAACGGCTTTGTGGAATCCGAGGTTGTGTGGGAGGAGACGAAGTAAGCCAGACGGCGTGCGGCATGCGATTGATAAGCGGCTGGTGCGGCATGGAAGGAAAAACGGAGAGATAGCGATATCATGAAATTAAGGGATGTTTTAAAAGATACATCGTATGAGGATACTTTATTTTCACAGGGAGCCATAGCAACAGTTGAATCCGGTATATTTATGAAAACGGTAAAGGGTGCGCAGGTTCCTTACGTGAAATGTCTGATCCGGGAAAAAGAGATAAAAGTTACTCCGGAAGAGGTAGTCAGGCAACTGTATATTTATAAATTAATTCATGAATATGGCTATCTTCCCGGTCGCATTCAACTTGAAACGCCAATTCATTTCGGTCGTGAGGTAAAGCGGGCAGATATAACCGTTATGGACAAGGATCGCCCGATGATCCCTTATATTATTGTAGAATTAAAAAAGCCAAAGCTTACGGATGGCAAGGAGCAGTTGAGATCATACTGCAATGCAACGGGAGCGCCGATCGGCGTTTGGACAAACGGTGAGCAAATTTCCTGTTATAATCGTAAGGATCCCAATTTTTTTGAGATGATAAGCGATATACCGGCCGCAGATCAAAAACTGTCCGATATATTAAGTGAAAAATATACATACAGTGATCTGCGGACGCGGGATAAGATTAGTAAAGAAAAACGCTCGTTGCGGAATCTGATCAAGGAGATGGAAGACGAGGTGCTTGCGAGCGCAGGCGTTGATTCCTTTGAGGAAATTTTTAAGCTCATTTTTGCGAAGTTGTACGATGAGCTGATTTGTGCAAATGATAAGACAGCATATTTGAAGTTTCGTAATAATGGAAGTACGGATTTTGAATTAAAAGAGAAAATTCAGGAATTATTTGACGATGCAAAAAAGAAGTGGGAAGGGGTTTTTGCAGATGAGAGTAAAATTTTACTTTCGC
>CAMTZV010000306.1 GCA_947086625.1 uncultured bacterium
TGCGGATGACGGTATCGTCCGCCGCGTTGTAGTCTGTCGTCGTCACCGTCCCGTTGCCTTTTAGCTCATCCCAGATGCGGTACTGCCTGCCGGCCAGCGTCACGGTCTTGCAGTCATAGATATCTTCCTCATTATAGATATACCATGTCTTTCCGTTTACGTCCGTGACCTTCTGATAGCGATCCGGCGCGCCGACCCGCGTAAACAGCTCCGCCGGCGGAACCTTCAGATCGGAGCCAAGCCTGCAGTTCTCCTCGTCGAGCACCTTTATATTTTCGTAGCTGGTGACCGTGTAGGTACCGTCGCCGTTGTCCGTCTTTACATCAAAGCTCGCCCGCGTGTTCGGGCACAGGATATCGTTGATCTTTGTGGCAATGCCGTGGATGAGCACGTCGAGCTGTGCCTCGGACTCCTCCATCACGGACATGCCGACCGTGTTCGCGTAAACCTCCGGATCCGCGCCCTCGAGGTACGCAAAATTCTTCAATCCCTCGCCGCGCGCCTGCACAAGCGCCTTGATCTCGCCGATATCTGAGTTGTTTTCGGACGAAATCGGTATGGAAAAATCAAAAAGGCTCGTATACTGCTCGTTCGCCTCATTTGAGAGATACGGCCAGTACGCATCCACATAGCCCGTGGCGCGGTCGACCTTCTTGCCGACCTCGTGGCAGAACGCCTCGTCGACAAAGAGCTGGCTCTCGATCTTTACCGTGACGACGCCGGTCGCATCCTCCGTGTAGGACATGTTTACAAGACCGCCCAGCTCGTCAAGCGCCAGATCCCGCGCGTCGCGCAGATCATAGGCAGTCTCCACCTTGCCCGCCTCGATGCGCTGAATGTCCTGATTCAGCTTATAAATCTGCTTGCCGAGCTCGTTGACGCGGTCGATATCGTTTGATATCTGAATATTTATTTTTGACTGGTATGCGGATATACTCGAATAAATTGCCTTTGCCCGAGTGAGAAGCAGGTTGGAGCGCTGCACAACCGTACTCTGATTTGACGCGTCCGACGGATCCTGTGCCAGAAATTCAAACGCAGACCAGAGACTGCTGTTTGATTCCCGCTCATTGCCGGAACCCATCAGGACGTTCTTAAATGCAACTCCCTCCAACTCCTGATATAGACTCTGCACCTCGTCGATCGCGCTGAAGTAGGATGTGTAATAAGACATCCGCCCCGCCTCCACGCGATATCTCTTATCCAGAAAAATATCCCTGGCATGGACGATGTCACCGATCCCTACACCCAGTCCCGTCTGTAACGGGCTGACCGCGGACTGACCAAAGGTGTTGTAATGCTTATCTTCAAAAACAACCTGCTGACGCACATAACCCGGCGTATTGACGTTCGCACGGTTATTTGCAGACGTGTTGATGGCATTCTGCGCCGAACGCAGGCCGCTGCTGCCCACGTAAAGCGAACCCATTCCGTTAGCCATTCTGATTCCCCCTATCTGTTATTGCTTTGTGTCGAAGCCCCGGCTTCCGAGCAGATCCCCGGTGTTTACGGCAGACTTGTTGTAGTTTGCCGTCTCAGGAGCCTGTCGCATACTGCGAAACAGATTAAGGTCAAATTCCAATAACTCCATCGACTGATGAATGAGCGCCTGATTCGCCCGATTGATGCGCTTTAGCTCAGTCATTGTCTCTTTGAGGTCGGTACGGACCATGGCAAGCTTCTTCTGCTCCTTCGGCTGGTTTGCAAGCGTCTCCTCCAAAACGGAGAGCTTTAACTCATCCGGCTTTTTGTTCAAAACGACAGCGATATCATTCGTGATACGCATACGCTTCGTCTCCAAGCTCTGGATTCCGTTTGCAACCTCCTCCTGGCAGGCACTGATACGCTCCACAGCGGGAACGTCAGAATCGATCAGCGCCTCCCGCAGATCCTGGGAAAGATCGATCAGTCTCTGATATTCAACGGTCTCATCTTCCAAAACCTGCGTCAGGTCATCCATTAAGCTTGCCACATCAATACCTCGCTAATACAATTCGTTGTACTTTTCTAACAATTTGCTTGCAAAATCTCCAGCATCAACCTTGTAATTACCAGAATCAACCTTAGTTTTCAGCTCTGCGACTTTATCTTCCCTGATGTCTGAAGCGTTTG
Source organism: uncultured bacterium (assembly GCA_947086625.1). Taxonomy (GTDB): domain Bacteria; phylum Bacillota; class Clostridia; order Lachnospirales; family Lachnospiraceae; genus W0P33-017. The sequence continues at coordinate 2,113 of CAMTZV010000306.1, forward strand.
CGACTGCCTGTTTTGCGATCTGATAGTCCCGTCCGGCCTGCGAGATCTGCAGCTGGTCCTGAAAGCTGCCGGTCTTTATCGCCGTATTTGTGCGGGCAGGCTTACTGCTCTTATAGACCGCAGCCACCTGATTATATGCATCTATACGCATAACGGCATCTCCTTTCTTTCTTCCCTGAAATGTAAAAAGCGTATTCCTCTTTGCTTTTTCTAAACTATTTATCGGAGGATTGCGGGAAAACATTAGAGGGAAATTTATTTTCTTCCTTCATGCCGTAACATGCGCAGTTTTTCCTATTTTGATTCCAGCACCTCATCCAGCGTCTCCATGAGCTTTTCAATGTCGATCGGCTTTGCGATGTGCCCGTTCATCCCGCTGCGAATCGCGTTCTGCTTATCCTCCTCAAACGCGTTCGCCGTCATCGCAAAGATCGGGATCGATGCAAGCTCTCTGTTTTCCAGCTCGCGGATCATCCGCGTCGCCTCGTAGCCGCCCATAACCGGCATCTGGACATCCATCAGAATAAGCTGGTAGTAGCCCGGCTGTGCGTTTTGCAGCATGTCGACCGCAATCCGGCCGTTCTCCGCCGACTCGATCTCAAAGCCGGCCTCCTCCAAGATCGTCTCCGCGATCTCGCGGTTTAACTCGTTGTCCTCCGCCAGAAGGATACGGCCCGTCCGGTGCGCCTTTGCAGCGCTTTCGCTTTCTTTTGCGCTCCTGTCCTTATCCACGATGGAATGCAGGCAGTCCTCGAGCTCCGAGAGAAACATCGGCTTACTGCAAAACGTCGTCACGCCGGCCTCTCTGGCCTCGCTCTCGATCTCGCTCCAGTCGTATGCCGTCAGAACGATGATCGGGACGTCCTTTCCGGCCTCCTGGCGAATACGGCGCGCCACCTCCACGCCGTTCATGTCGGGAAGCAGCCAGTCGATGACATAGACAAAATAGTTGTCACCCCGCATGATCGCCTGTCGGGTGCGCAGCACCGCCTCCTTGCCCGAGAGCGTCCACTCCGCACGAAGCCCAAGCTGCTGAAGCATACACGAAACGCTGTCGCACGTATTAAAATCGTCGTCCACCACAAGTGCGCGCACACCCTTCAGCTCCGGTATTTCCTGAGCCTTTTTTCCCTCCGAGTGCAGGCGCAGCGCAAAGGAGACGATGCACTCCGTGCCCACGCCCACCTTGCTTTTGACCTCGATGGAGCCGTTCATCATATCCACGATATTTTTCGTGATCGCCATGCCAAGGCCCGTGCCCTGGATGCCGCTGATGGTGGAGTTGCGCTCGCGCTCAAACGGCTCGAAAATGCGCGCGACAAACTCCTCGGTCATGCCGATACCCGTATCCTTGACGTGGAACTCGTAGTTCGCGTAGCCCGCGGGTGCGCCGGGCTTTTCGATGACCTTTAAGCTGACCATGCCGCCCGCCCCCGTGTACTTCACCGCATTGCTCATGAGGTTTAAGAGCACCTGGTTCAGCCGCAGGCGGTCACAGCAGATCTCCTCATGCCGGATATCCACCGCGTCGAC
>CAMTZV010000307.1 GCA_947086625.1 uncultured bacterium
TAGGCGTTGTTTGCGCCGAGCAAAAGCTGTTCGCCCTCACGGATGATCCCGTTTTCGTCATAGCGCGCGTTGCACGTCGCCTTGCGCCCGCACCAGCACATCGTTTTCAGCTCCTCAATCTTGTCCGCAATCTCCATCAGGCGCGCGCTGCCCGCAAACAGGCGGTTCTGAAAATCCGCCCGAAGCCCGTAGCAGATGACCGGAACGTTCAGATAATCCACCACGTCGGACAAATAGTCGATCTGCTCCCTGCTGCAAAACTGCGCCTCGTCCACGATCAGCACCTTGAACGGGAAGCGCTCCCTTCGCTGTGCCTCCTGCAGCGCGAGAAGCTTTTCTACCGGATATTCCCCGATAAAGCGCTCAATCGTCTCGCAATCCGCCTCCAGCCCGATGCGCGAGCGGATGCTCGTTACGCTGTCCCGGTTTTCAAGCGCAGGCTTTAAAATGCGCAGGATGCGCGAGCGCTCCTTCGCGTTGCCGCTGCCGATCTCGGCCTCCACATAATTGTACGCGGTCGTGATCGCCGTCGCGCTCTTGCAGGCGCCCATCGCGCCGTAATAAAAATATAGCTTTGCCATGGCTGCTCTCCTCGCAGCCCGCTGTGGCATGCCGATGAAAGCGGCAGCTCAGCGGACGTAGTAAACGTAATTGTCCTTGCGCGGCGCCGGCTGCTTCGCCGGCTCTGCGGCATAGCCGAGCGCACAGTGGCCGATTCCCTCGTAGTCGCCCTCAATCCCAAGCTGCGCCAGAATTTCCTTCCCGAACGCCGAATCAAACTCCTCCTTCGCCCGGTGGATCCAGATACCCGCCACGCCAAGGCTCTCCGCGGCGTTTAACAGATTGCCCATGACAAGGCTGCCGTCGTACTGGTACGTCCGCACGCTCCGGTCCGCCAGCACGATCAGAATGACCGGCGCGCCGTAAAACGGGTCGAAGCCCTCGTCCCAGCCTCCGATCTTACGATTTTCCTCCGCGATCCGGTCGCGCAGCTTTTTGTCCGTCACCGCAAGGATGATCGGCGACTGCTTTCCCATGCCTGTCGGCGCGTAAGTCCCCGCCTTTAAAATCGCCTGAAGCTCCTCCTGCGTGATCATATCCGGCCTGAAGCTGCGGCAGCTTCTTCTCGTCTCCAATACGTGTAACGTCTCATTCATAATGGATGCCTCCTGTCCCTCTCCTGCACTTCTTTTTCCTGATACATGTGTCCCGGCGCCCCGCGCCGCCCAAGCGCTATTATAAAACAATGCAGCCGACAGGTCAAGGTGTTCGTGGCCGGTAACCGCCGCCCTCCCCTACTCCACCCAGCTCATTTTAAGCTCATACTCCGGCAGGACGAGCTGTCCCCTCGAGCCGGTGATCGGCGCCCACCTCTGCACCTGCGCAAGCTGCTCGCGCAAAAGCTGCCCGCTCTCCTCCATCAGCGCGCGCCGCGCCTGCCCGGAGAGCATTACACGGTTTAACGGCATACATTCCATGCAGACCGTCACACGCCACCGCTCGTCATCGCCGCGGCCGCCGATGCGCTCCCGTTTCAGGCGGATGCCCTCCATGCGGGCGACGGAGCCGTCGGGTAGCTGCAGCTCAAATTTTTTCAGCCTGCCGTCCAAAAGCTGAAGCAGCCGCGCCGTATCCATCCCGATCACCTCCCCCGGCACGCCCTGTAAAAGCAGCCGGTAGCGCGTCACGGTCGGCAGGGCGCTTTCGCCGAGTATCGGGATTAAAAGCACCCGTGCGCGGTTGTTCCACTCCTTATACAGATCACCCAGCGTCGGAACCGCCGCCGTGCGCTCCTGCTCATCGCTTTGTGCCATATCCCGCAGATACGTGCCGAGCCGGCCGCCCGTTTTCTCCTTCAAATCCGCGGGCTTTGCCGAATCATCGTCCGTGAGATAGACCATCGTATTCCACGAAAAATGATCGTCCTTCATAAAATAACCGTAAAACGACTCCAGAAATGCGCGATCCTCCAACAGCTCCTGCGCCAAAAGCACAACCTGCATGTGGCTGTCGTCAAGCTGCGCCGCCTGCTCTCTTCCAAAGAGCGTAAACGCCTGGGGATAGCCCGCGGCCTTCACGACCGCATCCTCCATATGGTAAAGCCCCCCTCCTTCTGTCCCCGCCTCCTCAAAAAAGAAGGAAAACTCGTAGAGCCCCTCCTCCTTCGCCGGCTTTACCGCCAGCGCCAGCGGAAAGGCGCGCTCCTCGATCTCAAGCTGCCCGCAGCCCACTAAAAATACGGAGACGATGAGCAGCAGCACCGCAAGCGCCCGCTCCGTAAAGCTTCCCTGCTTCATGCCGCCCCCTCCTCTCCGCCTGCGGTCTTCGCGATCCCTTTTTCCCTGCCGCACCACGCCGGGAGGATACACGCAAGCAGCGTTACCGTAACGAGAAGCGGCACCGCCGCCCTCAGATACCAGCGCGCGAGTGCATCCAAAAATGCCGGAGAGCCGTGCATCGCAAGGGCAAGCACGTACACGAGCAGACCCGCGCCGAACAAAAAGAAGCCCGCTTCTTTTCTTTTACAGATCTTCCGGGTGCAGTAGACGCCGTAGTAGAGCGCGTTTTCCACAAATGCAAAGACGCTCACAAACCAGATGCCGCACAGCAGCGCATCCTGCCGCTCAAAAAATCCGCCCGGAACCTTCACCATCGCGGTCAGCGTCAGCGCTGGCTCCTCCATGACCGCCATCGTCGGCGTCCGGAAAATTCCGGCGAGCAGCAAAAACAGCGCCAGATTCAGGCACATGCTGAATACAAACGAAACCTTCAGCACGTGCGGCACGTCCGCGCCCTTTGCCACATCCTCGGAGAGCATCGGCAGAAACGCCACGCTCATCAGAAGCGCAAACACCACATAGCTTCCTTCGGCAAGCGCGCCGCCCTCCGCGGCAAACACCGGAAGCCAGCCCTCCGGCTCTACATTGAACATCGAGAGAAAAAACAGGATCAGAAGCGGCAGCGCCACAAACCAGAATACGACCTCGTAAAGCCGGCCGCGGCATTCCAGCCCCGCGCTTAAGCCGTACACCGCGAGCACCGTCAGCACCCCCAGGATCAGCCACATGGACGTGTCCCGGATCAGGTATTTGCGGATCACGTCCGCCAGCATCCGCAGCCCGTAGGCCGCCCCGAAGAGCGCGGTTAAAAGATAGCACAGCAGAAGGACCGCCGTCAGCACCTTCCCGAAGCGCTGCGACAAATACGTCGGAAAATCCGTCCGCATCCGCTTCATCTGTGCCAGCACCGCCAGCAAAAACAGATAGCCCGCAAAAAAGCCGAGCACCAGACAGAAAAATCCGTCCATCCCGGCCCTTCTTGCCAGATATCCGGGCAGCACGAGCGTCGTCAGCCCGAAAAAATCATAAAAGACCATGCGCCCGAGCTGCCTGCCCGAAATTCTGTCATTTTCTATATTCATCTCGAACCACCCTCCTTTTTCTCATATTTTTCAACCCACCGGAACCGTACACGGTTGCTTCGCTTCGCATAGACCGGCCTGCGAAACAGCGCAAAGAGCGGGAAACGGAAAATGCTGTCCTTCATCTGCGCGCCGCCCTCCACGTCCGAGGCCGCAAACGGCATGAGATAGGGCACACCGAAGGAGCGCAGCCCCGACAGATGGATCAAAATCGCAA
>CAMTZV010000308.1 GCA_947086625.1 uncultured bacterium
ACCTCCCGGAATCTAATAGTCATAAGGAGGACGACATGCCCGTTACCCGAAACGGGAGACGGGTGGGCGTTACCTTATGTAAGAAGGGAGGGAAACCGACGTGGAGTTATTGGTACGACGTGCGATGCGCGGCGAGGCGGAGGCCTTCATCGAGCTGATGGAGCAGACAAAGCCGGCGCTGCTGCGGGTGGCATACGGATATTTTAAAACGGACGCAGATGTGGCAGACGCCATCGGCGAGACGATCTTAAACGCATGGGAGCACCTTGGCGAATTGCGAAAGCCGGCGTACTTCAGGACATGGCTGACCCGGATTCTGATCAATAACTGCAACCGATTACTGCGGGAGCAGCGGCGCGTCCAGCCCATGGATGTGCTGCCGGAGCCGGCGGGCGTATGGGATTCGACGGAAAGCAACCTGGAATTTAAGGAGCTGGTCGAAAGCCTGTCGGAAAAGGACCGCGTGATCTTTCTGCTGTACTATGGCGAGGGCTTTACCACGAAGGAGATTTCCCGCACACTTGATATCAGGGAGAACACGGTAAAAAGCAGGCTTAAGCGGGGAAGGGAACAGCTCCGCAGACAGCTTGTGCAGACGATTTGAAGAGAGGGTGTGAAGAGACATGAAGGAACGAACATACTCACCGGAACAATTACGGGAGCAGCTTTCTGGCGCCCTCGAAGAACCGGAGGTTGTGACAATGAAAATGAAGGAAGCGTATGAGACAATCAGGGCGAATGAGGACGGGAAGAACAAAAAGAGCCGGCGCGCATACGGAAGAGCCGCGGGCGTTGCGGCAGCGGCGGCGATTGCGCTGATCGCGGCGACGCCGGTCATGGCAAAGGGCATCGGAAAGGCGTGGGACGCGGTGACGGCGTCGATGTTCGGCGCGGATGAGAAGGTGCAGGAGACGTATGAGGGCACGGGCTTAACGCAGACGTTTGAGACGCCGCAGGAGCGCGCCGACGCAGAAAAGAGCGATTCGGGAAAAAGCAATACGGAAAAGCCCGATGCGAAGAAGGCGCTGCCCAGCCAGACGGTGGGTGGCATGACAGTCAGCTTAAAGCAGGTGCTGACGGACGGCTATATGCTCTATCTGAGCGTGGATGTGGAAGCGCCGGAGGGCATAAAAATCGACGGGAGCAGCGTGTTTGACAGGATGAGGCTTTTAGAGGACGGAAAGCCCTGCGAGTTTGGCGGAACCTATGGAATAAACAGTAGCTTCGTGGAGGATGAATACGCCGTCGCAGACAATCACCGCGCGTATGAGGTTGTCTGCAACGCGGACAAAGGTATCCGGCTCGACGGAAAGCATCTGACGCTGGAGCTGACCGATTTCCTGACCGACCGGGGCAAGCAGGACTTTGAGACGGCCATCGAGGGCACCTGGACGCTCGATTGGGATATGGGCGAGGGCTATCACGGAAAAACGCTCAAGGTCGATCTGACGGGCGGAAGCAGCGGTGCGCATGCCGCGTTAAAATCCGTCGAAATCACGCCGCTGTCCTATTCGCTCTACTTTGACTATGACGGAACCGATATGGATCTGTTTGACGATTCGCTCTGGGTGGAATTTGTAACGAAGGACGGACAGATCCTCAATGAGCGCGGCAACCAGGCTTCCCTGATAGTCGGAAACGGCGGTGTCACCGGAAAGGACGAGGAAACCGGGTTATACTGCTCGCGCGAGAGCTTTGCAAAAATTCTCGATCTGGATGAGCTCGCGGGCGTGCGCATCGACGGCGTGACGTATCCGGTGAAATAACGGCGGGATACTGCATTCATTCTTTTTATCAGAAATCGAGTAGGGGAGATTTTTCCCTGCTCGCCGCGCGCCCCGTGCGTCGCTTCTGCGACATATTTCCTCTGCACGGGGCTGCGCATAAAAAAAGGGCGGCAGAGAAATCTGCCGCCTGAATTTTGGAATAGTCCATGTTGCTGATCCGGTTATGATTCATTTTTATTTACCGGCCCTTTTCATTCACTCTTTACATGCTATTTATAATTGCATTATATCAACAGGCGATGGAAGTGTAAAGTCTTTATTCGTCTTTTGCTGCGACGCTGTAGGTAAAGACATTCTTTTTAACTTCAAAAATTTCCGCCTTGCAATATAAATTTTTCCATGGTAAGATAAACCTTGTGCAATTTGGACCGGATCCTTGATCCGTGGGAATAAATACTTTACAAGGGAGGAATGAATGTGGAAGAAGTAAGACAGGAAAACAAGATGGGCACCATGTCGGAAGGCAAGCTTCTGATGAACATGTCGCTGCCGATGATGATTTCCATGCTCGTGCAGGCGATGTACAACATTGTGGACAGCGTGTTTGTCTCGCGGGTGAGCGAGAATGCTCTGACTGCCGTGTCTTTGGCGTTCCCGTTACAGACACTGCTCATTGCGGTGGCGGGCGGAACCGGCGTCGGCGTGAATTCCCTGCTCTCAAAATCGCTGGGCGAGAAAAATTATGACCGGGCAAATAAGACGGCGGTAAACGGTATTTTTCTGTATATTGTAAGCTATCTGGTTTCCGCGGTCGTGGGCCTTTTCGCGGTGCGCCCGTTTTACGCGAGCCAGATCGGGGATGCGCCGGTTGAGATTATGGATATGGGCGTGCAGTATCTGACGATTGTCATGGTCGCATCGCTCGGCCTGTACGCGCAGTTTATTTTTGAGCGCCTGTTACAGGCGACCGGAAGGACATTTTTTACGATGATTTCCCAGATGGTGGGGGCGATCATCAACATTATTCTGGATCCGATTCTGATCTTCGGCTATTTCGGGCTGCCGAAAATGGGTGTCGCGGGTGCGGCCGTCGCGACGGTCATCGGTCAGATCATCGCGGGCTTTATCGGTATGCTCTACAATCTGAAAAAGAACGACGACATCACGATCAGCTTCAGGGGCTTTAAGCCGAACAGAGAAGTGATTGCAACGATCTATAAGGTCGGACTTCCTTCTATTGTCATGCAGTCCATCGGATCGATCATGACCTATGGCATGAACCTCATCTTAGTGGGCCTGTCCGCGACGGCGGCTGCGGTGTTTGGTGTGTATTTCAAGCTCCAGAGCTTTTTCTTTATGCCGATATTTGGTCTGAACAACGGGCTCATACCGATCGTGGCGTACAATTACGGCGCGAAAAAGAAAAAGCGCATGATACGCACGATGAAATGGGGAATGCTGATCGCGTTTTGCTTTATGGTTCTGGGCTTCGTGGCGTTTGAGACGATCCCGGACACGCTGCTTTTGCTCTTTGACGCGTCGGAAAACATGCTTTCCATCGGAATCCCGGCATTGCGTGCCATTGCCTTCCACTTTCTGATCGCGTGGTTCTGCATTGTGGCGGGTTCGATCTTTCAGGCGGTGGGCAACGGCATGTACAGCCTGTACGTCTCCGTTGCGCGTCAGCTCGTCGTGCTGCTTCCCGTGGCATATGTGCTGGCAAAGATCGGCGGGCTTTCCCTCATCTGGTGGAGCTTTCCGATCGCGGAGCTGATGTCCGGCCTGATTTCAGCGATCTGCCTGATCCTGACATTTAAAAAGGTGATAAATCCGCTGCCGGACGAGACGTAGAAAAACAACATGAAAAAATCTGCCGCGGCGATCAGTCAGCGGCTGAATGA
>CAMTZV010000309.1 GCA_947086625.1 uncultured bacterium
GGATTTATGACAGGCGCGGTCAAGGGCTGATGCCGGAAAGGGATGAAAAAATGAGAAAAAAAGGATTTCAAAAACGGCTGTTATCGGGTATTCTGTTTACAGGGCTAATGCTCTCGTGCACGGCGTGCGGCACGGAGTATGCGGAGCATGAGAAGGGCGTCGTGCGCGCCGATACGGAGCAAACCGATTTTTCAATCATGGGCGGCATGAGCGCCTTAAGCACAAGCTACGACAAAAAGCCGGTGCTAAACGAGCTGCAGGAGGAGGCGGGCATCCACATCGACTGGAATACGATGAGCGAATCGCTCGCGGAGCAGGTCAACATCCGCATCGCGGGCGGCGAGCTGCCGGACGCGTTCATCGGTGTCGGCTTCAACAACTACGATATCTCGCGCTACGGGGATGACGGCACGTTCATCGACCTGACGCCCTACATCACGGAGGAGTACATGCCAAACCTCACGAAGATTCTCGAGGAAAACCCGGATATCAGGCGCGCCATCACGATGGACGACGGCTACATCTATGGCTTGCCGGCGGGGGAGCGCATGGGGACGGCCGGCATCGGCAGGGAGGAGGACTACAGCATCTACACGATCCCGCAGTTTTCCATGATTAACAAGGCGTGGCTCGACGAGCTGAATCTTCCGGTGCCGACGACGTTAGACGAGCTGCACACGGCGCTCAAGGCGTTCAAGGACAATGACATGAGCGCGAAATATTACGGCAATGCGCCGGGCAGCACGATCCCGATGAGCACGGGCTTTGACCAGTGGTGCTGGGGGCAGAACATTTTTTACGCGGGGTTTGGCTTTACGAACTGGCCGAACGACGTGTGCAACGACCTTGTACTGAGAGACGACGGGACGGTGGATTTCGTGTGTACGTCGGATGCATACCGTGACGCCCTCACCTATTTCCACGACTGGTATGCGGAAGGGTTGATGGATGTGGAAATGTTCAGCCAGGACGACACACAGCTCATCGCAAAGTGCTCGCAGGGCTACGTCGGCGTCTCGACGTGGTGGTACATCGAAGAGCTGATGGGCGATTACGCCGACGACTACGTGTTCCTCCCGGTTTTAGACGGCCCGGACGGCACGCACAACGTGACGGTGCGCACCGGCGGCCCGATCAACAGCGGGCAGCTCAACATCACGAAGGCGTGCAAGAGTCCGATCAACCTTTTAAAATTTTTCGACCGCTGGTACGACCCCGAGATCGTGATGCAGCTCCACTACGGTCCGATCGGCACGTATTTCACCGAAAAGGACGAGGACGGCGTGTGGCTCTCGATTACGGATGAGCAGTCGCGGGAGAAGTACGGCAAGGGCAGCGGCGAGCAGGAGGTTTACGGCCCGAAGCTTATCTTAAGCGACTACTATCTGACGACGTTTAAGATGGAGGATCGCGCGATCGAGCGCCTGACGGATCTGTATGATTCCTGGATGCCCTACGTGAGCGATACGACGACCTATCCGGTGGACTGCGTATTCACGGGCGAGGAGCTGGACGACATCGACTGGTACAAGGCGAACTTCGAGAGCGCCGTCGCAGAGCAGGAGGGTTTATGGATTAAAAACGGCGGCCCCACGGATGCGGAGTGGGAGGCGTACAAGGAAAACCTGAGCAAAAAATGCGGCATGGATAAGCTGCTGAACGTGTATCAGAACGCATACAACCGCTATGCCGGAATCGATGCGGGCGAGTAGGAGGAAACAGGCCGGGTACCTCGCATGAGGCGGGGTATCCGGCGCACTGATCGGAGCGGATCATAACGAATATGCAGGAGGATTTGACGAGTATGAGCCAGATTTTGCGCGAAGCGCGCAGATATGAGGAATTAAACGAAAAGAAGATCGGGCAGGAGGAGCGCCCGCGGTTTCATCTGTCGGCGCGCGTGGGGTGGATGAACGACCCGAACGGTTTTTCCTATTATAATGGAAGCTATCACATGTTTTACCAGTACCATCCGTACAACTCCTACTGGGGGCCGATGCACTGGGGCCACGCCGTGAGCGGCGACCTTTTGCACTGGGAGTATCTTCCGGCTGCGCTTGCGCCGGATCAGGCATATGACGCGGCGGGCTGCTTTTCCGGCAGCGCCGTCACGCTCCCCGACGGCAGACAGCTTTTAATGTATACGGGTGTGCGCCGGGAGGAGGTCGGCGGCGAGACGCGCGACATCCAGACCCAGTGCCTTGCCGTTGGCGACGGGACGGACTATGAGAAATACGAGGCAAATCCGGTGCTTTGCGAGAAGGATTTGCCGGAGGGAAACAGCCGGTTCGATTTCCGCGACCCGAAGATGTGGCAGGCGGGGAACGGCTCCTACCGCTGCGTCGTCGGCAACTGCGCCGGAGAGCGTGACGGTCAGGTGCTCTTGTTTGGAAGTGAAGATGGCTTCCACTGGAGCTTTTTAAAGGTGCTGGCCGCAAACAACGGGCGGTTTGGAAAGGCGTGGGAATGCCCGGACTTCTTTGCGCTGGACGGCAAACAGGTGCTGCTCGTGAGCCCGATGGATATGCTGCCGCAGGGTCTGGAATACCACAACGGCAACGGGACGCTCTGTCTCATCGGAAATTACGACGAGAAGGAGGAGACGTTTACCGAGGAGTCGGATCAGGCGGTGGACTACGGCATCGACTTCTACGCGCCGCAGACGATTCTCACGCCGGACGGCCGCAGGGTCATGATCGGCTGGATGCAGAACTGGGATACGTGCAACCTCCACTCGCCGGAGCGGCCGTGGTTCGGACAGATGAGCCTTCCGCGGGAGCTTTCGATTGAAAACGGCAGGCTGATCCAAAGGCCGGTCCGTGAGCTTGAAGCGCTGCACGGGGAGCGGGTCGCATTTAAAAATGTTGTCTTTTCCGGCGTGAAGGAGCTGGAGGGCGTTGCGGGCAGATGTGTGGACATGGAGGTCGTTGTCCGTCCGGTGGACGAGTCGAATCCGTTCCGCAAGTTCTCGGTCTGGTTTGCGCAGGATGAGATCTGCCATACGGCGGTGAGCTTTCGGCCGGGGGAGTCGATCGTCAAGCTCGACCGGAAATTTTCGGGGACGCGCCGCGCGGTCATCCACCAGCGCCGCAGCCGTGTGAACAGCCAAAACGGCGAGATTAAGCTGCGGATCATTCTCGACATATGCAGCGTGGAGGTTTTCGTCAACGACGGGGAGCATGTGCTTTCGGCGACGATGTATACTGACCCGTCGGCGGAGGGAATTTCTTTCCTTTGTGATGGCATTGCGGCGATGGATGTGGTAAAATATACACTGTGTGCCAGATAAATCTGGCGCACAGCGTACAGGATGCGCACAGCCGCACAGGGAAATATGCCGCCTGGCGGCTGCGGCTGGCAAAGCTCACGGCAGATTCCATCCGCCGTGAGATAAAATCTCGCAGCCGGGTTTGCCCCGGACTGTAAACCATAAATCTGCATATGGAGGGACAGGCATGAAAAAAATTGACGTGACGGCGCTGGGCGAGCTTTTGATCGATTTCACGGAAAACGGCGCGAGCGCGCAGGGGAACCCGCTGTTTGAGGCAAATCCGGGCGGCGCGCCCTGCAATGTGCTGGCGATGCTCTCAAAGCTCGGGGCTTCGACGGCCTTTATC
>CAMTZV010000310.1 GCA_947086625.1 uncultured bacterium
CGATCTGGCGGTGACAAAGCTGCGGACGCACGGCATGCTTGTCTTTCTCATGAGCCGCGAGCAGCTTCCGCTCAAGAGCGTGACGGAGGAGGACTTTACGCAGCTGGAGCTGCCCACGCCGGGCAATCAGGAGCGGGAGGACTGCTGGGCGTATTTCTCGAAGGATTATGCACTTGCAGACGACGTGGAGCTGGCGGAAATGGCGACGAAGTTTCTCTTTACGCCGGGAAAAATACGCTCCGCCCTCTATCAGGCGAAGAGCTTCGCCACGATGAACCACGAGGTTTTGATCTCACGGGCGAAGCTGTTTGAGGGCTGCTACAATCAGATGAGCTCGGAGCTTACGCAGAAGGCGACGAAGGTGAAGGCGAACTTCGGCTTTGAGGACATCGTCATGAACGCGAGCCAGCGCGAGACGCTGCAGCACGCGATTGACCAGATGAATTTCCGCAAGCAGGTGTACGACAACTGGAACTACACGAAAAAATACCCCTACGGGCGCGGGCTTTCGATTCTGCTCTTCGGCGCGCCCGGTACCGGAAAATCGATGTGCGCGCAGGTCATCGCGCACGAGCTGAACCTGGAGCTCTACCGCGTGGATCTCTCGAAGGTCATCGACAAGTACGTCGGCGAGACGGAGAAGTCGATCTCGATGATTTTCCGCGAGGCAAAAAAGTGCAACGTCGTGCTCTTTTTTGACGAGTGCGATACGCTCTTTGCAAAGCGCAGCGACGACGGAGGCAGCAATCAGGCGTCGAACAACAACAAGACGGCGCTGCTGCTGCAGGAGGTCGAGGCGTACGACGGGGTGTCGGTGCTGGCGACGAACTACAAGCACAACATCGACCCGGCGTTTTTCCGGAGAATGAAGTACATCGTGGAATTTCAGTTTCCGGATCCGGACACGCGCGAGATGCTCTGGCGCACGACGATCCCGAAGGGGACGCCTTTGGGCGACGACGTGGACATCCGCTTTCTGGCGGAGCGCTTCGAGTTCGTGGGCGGCAATATCAAAAACTGTATTTTAAACGCGGCGTTTTTGGCGGCGGCGGACGGCGACGGGAAGAAGGTGTGCATGAAGCACTATCTGATGGCGATCAAGTACGAGTTTGTGAAAACCGGAAAGGTGTTCACGCGGGCGGATTTCGGGCCCTACGCCTACATGGTCGATCTCGGCGAAGAGGAGGATTATTAAATGAATGTGACATGCGGATGGATTGGCGGGGAGGATGCACACTTTTACACGGAATTTTTACCGCCGGAGCTTGTCGAGCTCTACGAGAGCAGCCCGAGTCTGCTGCTCTACGGGCTTGCGCTTGATACGACGGCGGCAGGCGCCTCTGCGGTGCAGCTTCAGGGCGCGGAGGCGGTGCTGAGCTATCTTTACATCGCGCCGGACTGCCGGCGGATGGGGCTGTGCGCCCAGCTGCTCTCGAATCTGGGCTTTGATCTGTGGGAATCCGGGGTCAGGAGCCTGGCTTCCTATTATGTGCCGGGGGAGCATGCCGATTTCCATCGGCAGATGGAGCTTTGGGAGGCAAGTATTCAGCCGTCGGGCGGCGGCGCGTTTCGCTTTACGCTTGGTGCACTGGCACAAAACAAAAGCCTTGCGGGGGAGTCCGCAGGCATCTCGCCGCTCTCTGCGTGCAGGGAGACGGAGCTGATGCGCATCGGCAGGCGGTTAAAGCGGGAGGGGGCGGATCTTGTGCCGCTGCCGATTCAGGCGTCGGACTACGAGGCGGACTGCTCGTGCGTTTACAAAAAGGACGGCGAGATCCGCGCGCTGCTTCTCGCAAAGCAGGAGGCGGACGCGCTGGACATTCCGCTGCTCTTCTCGGACGCGGGAAACCCGGCTGTCTTTCTGCTGCTCATCCGCTTTGCCTTAAAGAAGGGCAGGGAGCGCTTTTCGGATGATACGGTGTGTACGCTGCGCGCCGTGGACGAGGCGATGACGAAGCTTTTGGAAAAGCTGCTCGGCATCCCGGCGGAGTATGAGGTGTGCGCGCGCATTTTGCTCACGGATTACGACAACTATCACCTGCAGTTTCTGTAGCGCATCATGCTTGTGCCGCCCGATGCGTCCGGGGAGGCTGACGTGCCGGACGGGGAGGTCGGCGAGGGATGAGCGGCTGCGGGAGATCATGTGAAAATGCCCCGGCGGGCATGGCGGGCGGCGGGATGGACGGCATCCACGCACTGCGGGAGCGCCAGCTCTCTGAGCTTGCGGGCCTGCGCGTGTGCGTCGAGGACGGTGACTGGGAGAAGGCGGGGCGGCTTGCCGCCGCGATCGATGCGGGCGGCTACGAGGTGGAAGGGTGGTGCGACCTTTTTCACATTCTGCGCTGGCAGATCAGGCAGCGGATGCGGGAGCGAAGCGTGGAGACGATCCGCCTTCTGACGGCGGAGCTAAAGGGCGAGTATTAGAGGCGGGTTCTATATTGGGAGGGAACGCATATGGATACGGCGGACATTCAGAGACAAAAGACGATAAAGGAAATCGAGAAGATGACCGGCTCGGTCACAATGCTCAGCGAAAAGCAGATCGGGCGGATGGATGAGCAGTTTGTGCAGCAGCAGCTCGCGTTCGAGACGACGCAGGAGCGGCGCAGGAATTTCATGGAGGGGCGGGGCATGACGCTTGGCCGGGCGTTTACAAAGTCAAACGCGCGCGTGCGAAACGATGAGCCGGTGTTACAGCGCGGGGAGACGAAAAGCCAGCGCAAGCTGAATAAAAAGGCGACGAAGATGTTTGACGCGCGCGCCGCGCAGATGGACGCGGAGCGCCAGGAGATGCGCGACGCATTTGCCCAGGACGCGGAGACGTCCTTCATCCATGCGCGCGCCTTCGCATCGCCCTACCAGTACGAGACGCTCACAAAGGCGAAAAAGTGGATGACGGACAATCCCGGGCGCTACGTGGCAAATAAAGCTGCGGTTGACGCGATCTACCGCGATCTGTACGCGGCGAGCGAGGTGTACGGGACGTACACGGCCAAGGCGCTCACCTACGATTCGCTCCAGTACGATTTGCAGGACGAGGTGAAGGCGGGAAGGATGGACCGGAAAACGGCGAATGAGATGCAGCGGGAGTACGACCGCCGCGCCGCGATTGAGGAGACGCGTCAGCGGCTTGTGGAGCGCCGTCTCTCCCTTCTGTCAAACGCGCTGGAAATGCTGCTGCGCGGCAAGGAATACCCGGATATGGTAAAGGAGGTCGCGCGCGAATACGCGCCGATGGATTACACACAGAGCCAGAAGGATGAGATGCGCCGGCACGCGGGCGGCGCGAGAAGCCGGGAGGATGCGTGCAGAGAGGGTTTTCTGCCGATTGTCCGGGAGGTGCTAAAGGATACCTATACAGACAGGGCGCCGGAGGAGATTCAAAGGCTCGCAGAGCAGACACTCTCGGAGGATGCCACAAATCTTTATCTCCTCTATCGGGAGGGGGAGGAGGAATGGAACCAGAAGCTTGCCGAAAAGCTGGTTGCAGGGAAGGTCGACACGTCTGTGGCGAGCAAGCCTTTGGTAGAAAATATGAACAGGGAGATTGTAAGCCGTTACTATGACACGGCGATGGCGAATATAAATGTGGAGGAGCTTTT